>NZ_JAJJZF010000046.1:0-15918 GCF_020966275.1 Pseudoalteromonas sp. MB41
GGGGTTCTAGGGATTTTCCCCTCTAAAGTAACATAAACCGCCATACTCATTATATTTAAAGGCTTACAAAGGTGGGTTACTTCTCCAAAGTATGGCAAATTATGAGGTTAACAACCCCTTAAACTTAACGTAATTCCTATGGCTATAAAAAACGAACTCTCAATTCTTACCAAAGCTGAGCAGCTTGATCTATATTCTCCGCCGCTATTATCACTTGAACAACAACGATTGTATTTTACGCCAAACGAGATCGAGTTAACAGAGTCGAAAAGCATTCGCCTAAGAAGCCACCGATGCTATTTCATTGCGTTATTAGGGTATTTTAAGTCTAAGCCTGTCATTCTTTCACCTAGCTTTAACCTCATCTTTGACGATATGCAGTTTATTTCAACGCAAGTTCAAGGAGGCAAAGGGATCAGGCCTTTCAGCATAAATAAGATGCAGCGTGACCGTATTTATCAAAGAATACTGAGGTTACTAAACTATCAGAAATGGGAAGAAAGTCTGCACTTATTGCACTTTGAAGAAGTTGGTGACGAGGAAAAAGCAGCAATAACTCGACAAGTATCACCCGTTGCATGGCAGAATATTAATCTGAGCGGCACTTATCAGTTCGCTAGTAACCGCAAACTACCTGATTTACAGGAAATAACTAGGCCTATTGTTGAAAATGAAGTCTAAAATGAAAGGTAACCCAGCTCCACAAGCCATTAACGGCGAGGTTTGTAGCGATTTATGTTACTTTAGAGGGGAAAATCCCTAGAACCCCAAGATGGTATTTTATGATGTTGAGTGAGCCTTGACGAAAGTATGAGCAAAATAACGACCGTGTTGAGGTACGAGACATCACCAACTGTTTTTGCTACGACTTAAATACTTTGTATGTGTTTTGTTCTAAATATTGAGAGGACTTATTTACTGCAATCCGCAATTTTTTTGCCACTTCAATCACTACTGATAACACTTGCTCACTAAAACATTATTATTTAAAAATAACCTCAGTAAAATGTGGATTATTAATTAATACTTCTAGTTTATATATTCCATCCAATTCAATCAGTATGTCCGTTTCGTTAGTATTCAGCTTGATGCACTCGTTACGACTGTGATTACGCAATACATCAATAGCAACACCTTTTATAGATTCGCCCACTTTCATCGTTAATTTAACCGGATAACGGAACAAACAAACTATTTCAATATAATCATATTCACTACAACTAATCATAAGACTCACCTCTGAAAATGGATTACTTACCGTGAGGCTGATTGACAGTTATTGCAATAACCTCAAAAACACAAAACTCCCCCATAACGGACTATTACTTGCAGGCTTTAATGGAAGCGCTAGAGATAAAAGGCTGCAAGTAACTTCCCCAGCGCAGCTAGTTTATGGGCTTGTTAGTTAATTAAGACCTAAAAGTGATCCCCCATTTGCAGTTAATTAAGAGCCGCTTCAAAATCTTCTAGAGCTTGCTAGGAGGCCAACTTTCAATGATTAAAAGGGGTGACTCTACAACGCAAATGTTATCCCAAATTGGATCAATCTAATCTTCAATTCAACAGTTACAACCTGAATGCCATTCCGATCCAAAAAATTACTATAAATTGCCTTTTTTGATTAGCTAAACAAGTATATTGCCAAAATAACACTACTAATTGCTGTAAGTAATATTACAACCGCGGACATTTTAGAAGCCGAGTCTAATTCTTTGCCAAATCCAAGATCGCGTAGCATATGATTTACGCCTGAAATAGCATGAAAGCTTAGCGCTGTTAAACCACCCCAAAATATGACCCTTACAAACCAGTTTTCAAAGTAGTTGGTTGCTAGTTGAAAACTGTCTTCTGACTGTAAACTGATAACAAACATGTACATGACAAGGGGAAGGAATAGTATTAAGAACACCCCAGTTACTCTGTGTGTAAATGATTCATATGCCGTGATAGGAGCTTTTATTTTTAGCAGGTTAAGAAATACAGGTCTTTGTTTTTTATTCATTTAGATTGCCTTGGGAATGGATGCGCACATGTAGGAGTTTTTAAAAACTAAAATATATCCTCGAGGATTGCAATCGTTATTCCTTGCAGATAGCTGATTTGAACAGATACATACTTGTTTTTCATATGACAACAGCGATCACGGCAAGAGCATAAATGTTTAATTATCACTCAATTGAGTTGCACCCCGCTAAAAATATAGCCTCAAGGTAGTCAGTATCCATTGCGGCCATACGTTGTTTACGCCTAACACTGGCTTTTCTGCTGGTATCGATCTTTATCATGTTAACCCCGATGTGCCGTAAACGGGCAATATTCTCTGCTCCGTCGCCACGGTATATCTGACAGTTATCCTCTCTCATCGCAGTATCCAAGACCCAATGTAGGTTATTTTCGATACCCCAATGTCCGCGTGCCGCTTTACCAAATTGCTCTGTCGTTAGCTTTGTAGAGCTGATGTAATAGCGGTATTCCAGTGACGCCTTTTTACCATCATTCTGGTAGTTTATCGCCATACCAATACAGGTTAAATTTGCCTAATCAGGGTATGCCTCGGCGAAATCTCCTGCGTCTTGCACATGATATTCCCGCGCTTCAACACGGCCATGCCCTTTCTCAATATGGAGCCCAGTGGCTGTATCCACAGAGGCGAATGCCGCCTTGATGCTTTCATACAACCGCTTCTGGTTGCCCTTGACCGCAATCAGGTAATCCGCCCCTTTATCGACGATTGTCTTGGTTATTTTGTGTTGGCAACCCATCGCATCAATGGTGATAAGGCAGCCTTTAATATCTAACAAATTGAGCAAATCAGGAATGGCGGTGATTTCATTTGACTTCGCGTCTGTCTTAATCTGCCCCATAACCACGCCATTTGCGGTAGCAAAAGCGCTGACCATGTGAATTGCAGATTGACGATCATGGCGAGCATAGGAGCTGCGCAAGCGTTTACCATCCACCGCGACCACTTCACCCTCGCTCAGTTTTACCACCTCTTGCATCCAACGTATAAAGCTGGACTGCAATGCGCTGGGCTCTATCCTTGAAATAATGCGAGCTATCGTATCGTGCACGGGTAACCCTTCTTTGAATAAACCTAAGCCCTGAAGCCAGCTTAGCCTTGCTTTACCAAAATCTTCAATATCCTCCCAGCCTTCACAACCCGTGATGATGGCGCAAATAGATAAGAACAATACGTCGTAAAGGGGGTAGCTTAATTTAGCCGTTTGGCGTGGGTCTTTTACATCAGCGAAGTACTGGGCAAATACATCGATTGTCATAGTTGGACTCCCAAAAGGGAGTTTAAGATCACAGCTAAATCAGATCGTCAAATCGGGCTAAATGATCATAGTCGCTTAAAATTCGTTCGCGATCTCGCCGTGCACCAGTGATTGAGCAATAATTGGTGGACTATTGTCGGCCTTGCTTAATTTTTGGTTATCATTACCTTCAAAGCGAAAGATAGAAGGTCTAACACACATGGTCTTTGTTAGACTAGGTGTTTGTCGACAAATTTTGCAATGACAAGATAAAAAAGTTGTTTCGGGTCATAAATATTTCTTAAGTCATGTCCGTTAATGCTAATTAACGTGCATACAATTAGTAAAACAGTTAGCTGATGGTGTTTCAACGGCTCTCTGCAAGTGGATGGCTATGCCGGTTATGCACAAATTGAAGCTACTTTAGCTGGCAGCTAGGCACATGCACGTCCTACTGTTTCTTTAAATGTTTTTTTGCAGGCTCCGATACTGAATGAATATGCAGTATTCTAGCAATTCATCAGAAGAAACTTTTCTTAATTTCCTGTAGCCGGTCATAAATCAGAGGTGGATAGTTTGCATGATATTCACCGCACTCTGGGCAAGTTTCTTGCTTTAGGTGCGCTTGATTGTCGAGATCTTGATAAGGAAAAACGCTGAAGAGAAGTTCGTGCTGCATAAGCGTTTTATAAAAACTCTTATGATAAGGTGCAATCTCGCTGTCTTTGATTTTGTCGAAATATAGGTCAACGCTGTTCAAAATGCTCATAATTTCTTTAACCCCGTCGAACCTTAAAATGTCGTCATCTTTGTGAATATCAACATCTAAGCTCTCTAGATCCTCAATGAAACATTTAATCGCTCGCCGGGAATGCAAAAGGATCATTTGCGACTTGCCATCAATCATCTTTTCCTGATCGTAGCTAAAATTTTTAATGTTTCTTTCGACGAACATATAAAGTTCGTGAAGCTGATTCAACTCGTGCCTCAGTTGCTCCTTCGTATATTCCTTTTCGATTTGCTGATGGAGGATGCCATTAGCGTCAATCTGAGCTTTTAACACCAGAAAGAGAAGCACTGAACCCAGAATTTGTAGAAATGGGCTTGAAATACCTCCAAGAGCATCTCCTATTTCGCCATACCCTTTCAAATATTGCAGCGGAAGAAGAGGTGCAAACAAAGGGATAAGCAGGCAAGCCGCACCACCAATGACTATGACCCAGAAAGCTATTTTGGTAACAGGAGAGTTATAGATATTCATTTTTACACCTTTTTAGAATTTTCTTTTCTGTACGCGCTAGGAGTTTTGCCAATTTTTTTCTTAAACAACTTTTGAAAGTGTTCATGTGCCGGATACCCAATGGCTTCACTCACTTCGGGAACAGACTTACCGGATTCTATAAGCAGCTGCTTTGCTTTTTCAAGCCGACAATAGGTTAAATAATCAAGAGGTGTCATGCCTGACAGCTCCTTAAATTTGACGCTGTAGTTCGTACGCGACATCCCCGCAATCCCGGCGAGATCGTCAAGACCCCATTTTTTATCGAGACTATGATGAATAGCTTCCAAGGTTTTGCTGAGTTGCGGATTTTCGATCAGTTTGAAGAATCCAGCATTTTTATTGGATTTGTACATGTGGATTCTTAACGCTTGCACGAAGATAATTTCGGTCAGCTTTCTGACTAACGTGTTGCTTCCAGGAAGCCCTGATTTTACTTCCTGCTCTATAATACTTAAAAGCATGGCAAGCCAAGGCGAGTGGGAGTTATCAGCACTCTTGATATGCACGACATTTGGCAGCGAATTTAAGAATGGATGATCGGGTCCGCCATTAAAACAAAAATGTCCGCAAACGACGTTGGCTTTGAGCTTGCTCTGATCACCGTATTCCAAAACTTGAGCTTCGGTGAGGTTGGCTTTAGCTCTAAATTCGACCGCAGGCTCGGCCTTGATTTTTGGTGCACTGGCCATGGTGTGCTCCATCCCTTTGAAAAAGATCAAAATATCGCCCTGCTCCGCCAATGCTTTAAGTTTAAGTTTTGGCACCTCATACCAAAACTCGCCATGAGTCACGATGTGAAATCTCGCTAGATTCTCTTCCTGCGGGAGGCTGATGCCCCAGTCTCCCGCAAATGAGGTTCTATACCAGTAGCTGCTAGTAAGCTCTACCTTATCTAAAATTTCACTGAGAACATCCATATATAGCTCCTACGTAAACTGTCCAATAGGTCATGTTATACGAACTATTGAACATATTATATCTATTTTACATACTGTAAAGTCAGTCTAATCAGTAAGTGGATGAAAACTAAGGAGGCTTTATGAAACTAGATTATGTGATCGTTGCCGGAGGGTGTTTTTGGGGTCTCGAAGACCTCCTTAGGAGTCTGGACGGTGTGACGTCAACGAAGGTGGGCTACTCTGGCGGAGATTTTGATGATCCTACCTACGCCGATATTATAACAGGGAAAACGGGGCACGCCGAAGCGGTTCGCGTGGAATACGACCAAGACGAAATATCTCTCGAAGAGATTCTACATTACTTTTTCAAAATCCATGATCCGACTACGAAGAATCGCCAAGGAAATGATGTTGGCACTTCGTATCGCTCGGCAGCGTTCTATCGTGACGATGCACAGAAAGCGATTATCGAAAACGTGATTGATGAGGTCAATGAGATCGGTCGCTTCGAGAATCCCGTGGTCACGACGGTAGCCTTGGAAAAAGAGTTTTATGACGCTGAGGAGTATCACCAAAACTATTTGAAGAAGAATCCCCACGGGTACACGTGCCATTTTGAGAGAGATTAAACCATGAATCAAACGAAAGAGGAAAAAATGAAAGAACTTAAGAACGTTGTCATCTACACAAAAGACCATTGTCCGTTTAGTAAACGCGTGAAGGAGTACTTAACTTCTGAAAAAGTTGATTTTAAACAAATTCGCGTGGATGACGATCCCAAGACTTATGATGAGTTGAAGAAAAAAACCAACCTTCAAACTGTTCCGCAAGTTTTTGTGGATGGAAAATTCATTGGTAGCGCGACTGACTTCTTCGCGTGGATTGATAGCTAAAGAACAAACCCAAAAATAAAGGAGCAAATTTATGTTCAACTGGGAAAGCATTAACAACTATCTCGATAACGGCACTCCCGCTCCTCCTAGAAAAGTAGAAAAGAGCGAGGAAGAGTGGAAAAAAATTCTGACGCCCGCTCAATTTAATGTCATGCGGAAGAAAGGCACCGAGCGCCCTCACACTGGGGAACTCTGTTCATTTTATGAGGCAGGACGGTATGCCTGCGCGGGCTGCGACACCGAACTCTTTGACTCGAACGTTAAGTTTGATTCGGGAACAGGTTGGCCGAGTTTTTCTGAGCCCGTCGCCGACAACGTAATTCAATATGAACTGGACACGACTTACGGACGAAGAATCGAAGTGCTATGCAATGTGTGCGAAGCCCACTTAGGGCACGTTTTTCCAGACGGTCCTGAGCCCTCTGGGGCTCGATTCTGCATCAACTCGGAGTCGTTGAAGTTTGTAGAGTAATTTTAGAAAATGGAGGGGGTCGTGGGGATTAAGCTGTTCGGTCATAAGGACTGCCACAAAACCAAGATTTACCAGTCGTACTTGAAAGAAAAAGGAATCGAGTTTGATTTTTTAGATGTTCACGAAGACGACGCGGCAGCTGATGAACTGCGATCCCTTTATACTACTGGAAAGTTAAATTTCCCGACAATACTGGTTGGGACAAAGAAGCTGAGAAACCCCAAGTTCAAGGATCTCGACAAGTGGTTGGAAGCTTCGATGAAATAACGAGATCTTTTTTTTGAGGATTGTAATTAGCTTAGTAAGGAGTCAGATCAATGATTATAGCAGTTTTCCGCAGTCGTGTTGCCAAGGAGCACGGTGGGGAGTTTGAAAGAAAATACGCCGAGATGTCCGCGCTTGTCGAAGCCATTCCTGGTAACGGAAGCCATGAGCGGTTTTCTTCTCCTAACGGTGAAGATGTTCTAATTGTCGAGTTCCTTACCAGAGAAGCTTTCGATGCTTGGGATAAGCATCCCGAACACAAAAAAGCCAAGATGCTTGGCAAAGACTACATTTTTGAATCGTACGACGTGAAGGTCGGAGAAGTTTTTGAACGGCACACAAAGCCGGAGGTGAAATTATGAAAACGAGAACTACTTATGTCGTAGGTGGCGTCCGTATTCCATTTATGAAATCAATGACTGCCTATCGAGATGTCACCACGCCAGAGCTTATGACCGCTAGCCTGAAAAGTTTAGTCGAAAGATATAACTTAAAGGGCAAAGTCGTGGGTGACGTGGCTCTGGGTGCACTCATGCAAAGTTCGGCCAACTGGAACTTTGCGCGTGAAGTTGTTCAGGCTTCTGGCTTACATCCGAATACGCCAGCATATAACGTGCAGCGGGCTTGCGGTACCAGTTTAGAAACTACGATTCAGATCGCACACAAAATATCCAGCTACCAAATCGAGAGCGGTATTGCGGGCGGCGTGGATAGCAATAGCGACTTGCCAATTATGGTGACTCGTTCGTTCTCGCAGAAGCTCGTTGCATTGAATTCGGCCAGAACACTCGGCGAGAAACTAAGAATCTTTTTGAGCTTTAGGCCGAGCGATTTAAAACCCGTGCCACCCGCCGTCGTTGAACCGCGAACAGGGAAGTCAATGGGTGAACATTGTGAGTTGATGGTCAAAGAATGGAAAATTTCCCGGCAAGAGCAAGACGAGCTGGCTCTGGCAAGCCATCTGAACGCCGCGAAAGCGTACAAAGACGGCTTTTATGCCGATCTCGTTTTTCCATTTTTAGGAAAAAGTACGGATGGAATCATGCGTGGCGATACGACTTTAGAGAAGTTGGCAAAGCTAAAGCCAGCATTTGATCGATCCGAAAAAGGAACTCTGACGGCAGGCAACTCGAGTTCACTCACGGATGGCTCGTCCACCGTTCTTTTGGCTTCCGAAGAAGAGGCTAAAAAGAATAATTGGCCGCTGTTGGCCAAGATTGTGGATTCTCATACTTCTGCCGTGGATTACGTCGCTGGCGAAGGTTTGCTCATGGCTCCAACTGTGGCGGTCAGTGAATTATTGAAGCGAAACGGCTTAAAGCTTCAGGATTTTGATTTTTACGAAATTCACGAGGCGTTCGCTGGACAAGTGCTCTGCACGATGAAGGCGTGGGAGTCTGCTGAATACTGCAAAACACGTTTGGGACGATCAGAGCCTCTCGGAAAAATTGACCGCTCGAAGCTAAATGTCCGTGGAAGTAGCATTGCCCTTGGGCATCCGTTTGCGGCTACTGGCGCTAAGATCGTCGGAGTTTTAGCAAAGATACTGCACTCAGCTGGTCCTGGAAAACGTGGCCTTATCGTCGTTTGCACGGCGGGAGGAATGGGAGTGGCTACAATTCTTGAAAGTTAGGAGAAAAATATGTCGGATCTAAAAATGAATAAAGAAGACGGTGTTGAAAGCTATGAATTTGCAACCCCTGAAGCAATCGAAGAAGCATTGAAAATCGGGAAGCTTAGTCAAACGGTTTTCGGCATGGGTTGCTTTTGGGGACCGGATTCTAATTTTGGAGGGACGCAGGGAGTAGTGCAAACACGTGTTGGCTACGCTGGAGCATCAACTCTGGATCCGAGTTACCGCAACATCAACGGACACGCCGAAGTCGTCAGAGTGATCTACGATAAAGACCAAATCAGCTACAGGGAACTTCTTGGAAGTTTTGAATCATGGTCTGTTCATGGTAGAAAGCAGGGCCAGTATCGCCAGATACTTTTTGTTTTTGATCTGGAGCAAAAACAAGTAGCTGAAGAACTGATTCAAGCGATTGGAAAGGAGAAATCTCCCGAGGTGATTGAGGCCGGAGAACAAAATGGTTATTTTTGGCCCGCCGAAGATTACCATCAAAAGCATCGTCTTCGCAGAAACAAACAGCTTGTAAGTCTTGCAGAAGTAGATTTCGGTCCTCGCTGGGATGAACATCTGTATTTTACTAAATTAAATAGTACCGATAGAAAAGGCTTCAGTCTCTCAAGCTGGCTAAAAAAGTTGTCTCCGGAAATGCAGAAAGCTTACCGAATCGGTTAATCTGAAATTGCAGCTGGCTAAAGAACTCTATTTTCTATATGTAAAGAATGTGACGATCTCCTTCACATGGAGTCCAAGAGAGCATAAAAAATCTGTGTAAGTCGCATTACCCATGTATTTGAAAGGAATAAATAATGCCAATATCAGACCAGCTTATCGACCGAAGCAAGACCTCAGTTTTTATGAGGTCTTGAGATCAGCGCAGCATGAACAGATCTCTTACAGTGTGGCGAACACACTGGTTTGATTGCGGCCTTGGGTTTTAGCTTTGTATAACATCTGATCGGCGACTTCGAGCAACTGCTTTTTGTCGTCAAATAAATCAGCGCTGGCCAAACCTATGCTGACCGTTAATTGTCGTAATAACCACTCATGGTTAGCCACTACCAGCCTTAACTTTTCCAGTGTTTTATTTGCGGACGCTGTGTCTGTGCCTGGCAGGATCAGCACAAACTCTTCACCACCATAACGGGCGAAAAAGTCATAGTTCCTGCTATGGCGCTGAAACAGAGCCGCGACTTGACTCAGTGCCTCATCTCCTGCGGCATGACCATAGCTGTCGTTAAAACTCTTAAAGTGATCAATATCAATCAATGCCAGTACAAAAGATTGTCCTGTTCTTTGCCAGCGAGCAAATTCAGCTTCAAACTTGAGGTCAAAAGCTCTTCTGTTGTTCACCCCTGTCAGCGCATCCGTCATGCTGGTATTATGTAATTGTTCGCCGACTTTTTTCAGCTCCAGTATGGCGATCACTTGTCTGGACAGAGCCTGCAAAGAGCTTATCTGCCGCTGGTTCAGCTGCTTAGGAACATGATCATAGACACAAATAGTACCAATCACTGCACCTTCGGGATCAATCAGCGGCGAGCCAGCATAAAATCGGTAGCCAGGTCCTGAAATCACCATAGCATTGGTACTGAATCTGTGATCTAAAGTAGCGTCAGGGACCACCATTACCGCATCAGGTGTTTCCATTGCATACACGCAAAAGGACTCTTTAATTAATACAGAGGTACGCGAAATACCAACTTTTGCAATTAGATTCAGCTTTGTGTCATCGGTTCGCGTCACCATAGCCACTGGTGCATCACAGATATAACACGCCAGTTCAGTGATATCCCGCAGGTTCTGATCTGCTTCAGCAGGTGCTTTTAGTGTGGTTTCTGCACTAGCTGTTTGAGCTAAACTAAAGGTCATGTACTTCTCCGTTTTTCTACTGCATTTTTCAAAGATCCTGCATAGAAAAATGAATTAAATCGTTGATTTAACTCTAGCATAGATCTGTCAGACTTGAAGTTATCTCTGTAGCAATGGTATTGTTTTGTACAATATTCGCCTGCTTGATTTGAGTTTTAGCTGTATTTATAAACTTTTGGCTTTTCCGGTCGCAGGCTCTATAATTTGCTCGTTTAAATCCAACTCTTCGTCTAACGTCATCTATTTAGTGTGCATGCGGCCTCCGGAGCATTTTCCGTGGCTTATTTTACCGAAGCATCGGGATTGCTAAATAGAGCTGAACGCTGTAATGCGCTTTCGAACTGAGCTTTCCGTAACTTCGGCATTAGTTCATGTACCTTGCTTACTGGATGTTGGTTGACGCGCAGCAGCACGTCCGTCAGATAATCGTAAACGTTAATAGCAGTGTTGACCTTGCTTTGAATGACGCCAACATGCTTAGCACCAAGCTCCGTTCAGCAGAATCACAGCCAGTTTTTCAGTTATCCCAAGTGTCACTCTCAGATTAAAGGCCGCCATACCGGATGTAGTGCCAACAAGAAAACTAAAACACAACTTCGCTGATCATCGCTGAGTGTTTATAAATCGTCTCCCATCACCGGTATCGATAAGCAGATAAGCCTGGTTATGCCATTAGCAGTTCTTGAAGCATTCCTGCTTTCAATGTCGTCAACGTGATCACGATTTGAGTTGAGATAACGACTCTGTTGCTGAAGACTCTCAGTTAATTGCCACTCACCAGATTCAAGAACAGCACCCGCTAACTCGGCACATACTGTTGCAAAACCATAAAGCGCTTGATTATCGCGGGTAAAACGCAGCGGCATCGTCTGGCCTTTTACAAGAAGGGACCATTCCAAAACTCTGTACTTACCTTTTAATCGGTTACTGACAAAAATAGTTATACTTGTACCGCTGGCGCCAACAACTAAAAAGCTCGTGATAGCTAGTCCTATCAGAGACCATAACTCTGGTTTCCCACTTAGTAACAGTGGATTAGGCAAATGACTCCTCAAAACGAGATCAGCACCAAGGGTCAGCGCTGTTTTATACACTGCTTGTTCTAATAATGGAGTTGCATTGACCAGTGACGCAACAGCATCACAACTATAAGGTTCTAGAACTGCCGTAGCTCTCAACCATTCTGTTTCATGGGCAATCGCCAACAAATTTGACCAAATTCGAACCAGTGCCGCTATATGAATGGAGTTTTCATCAGTCAGGACGGTTTGATTAAGCTGCTTATCCAGTTCCTGATGCCAGTATTGGTATTGGCTTGTCAAAAGTACAAACAACTCAGATTGAAGCAACTTATTATTAGTTACCGGTCTTATCCTATTTGACATCTCATTGAATAGTTGTATAAATTTTTTGTCTGCTTGTTGCTCACGCTTTAGCAGATCTTGCTGTTGTTGAAGCATCTGTAAATCGTATTCAATGGCCTGCTTAAAAAGTGTGAGTAAGGAACAGTGTTGTGATGCCCGATCTGGGCTTGAAAAGTCCAACATACACAAAGTACCGAAAGTTTTTCCGCTAGGCCAAAGCAATGGCAGGCCATAGTAATAACTAAAGCCTGCTGCAAATGTTGGGTTATTGTTTTCATATCGGGTACCGATTGCATTTTCAACTAGTAATGGCTGGTTACTGGAAATGACTTGGGAACAATAAGTGTTAAGTGCCAATGGAACAGGTTCACCGCAATAAAAAGTTGGTACTGACACACTGCCAACAGCCTGACAAATTTCGTTTTTATCTAATCGATTAATCAGCACACAAGGCACTTCCGCGACTTGAGCCATCGAGTTTACAATGCCTTGCCAGCGCTCTAGGAGCAGAGCGGTTTCTATGCTCAAATCTACTGCCATTTGTTCCCTCAGTATTTAAATAGTCCCCTTTTGCATCATTCGATCTTGTTTATCTCAGAGTATCAAACAGGAAACAAAGTGATTGATGTCAATCAGGGAATTAGCAGCATTGATGCATTAAGCGGCGCACATACACTCTAAGTAAAGTGCTTAAGTCTGATTATGGCAAGAAATTGTTACTTTGTCAGGGATAGTCAACACTTTATTAGCGAGAGACTTGCTTGGCTGACATTTAAGACAAATCGCGAGATTCCAAATCTGCCACCAACAGTCGGAACTGAGTAACTCACTTGAGCTTTAAAAAGTAAAGCATTGAAATATTTATGGTATTTATACATCCTACCTAGCTCACAGCAGAGTTTAGCATCGTGCATTAATATGACCTTACACTAAAAATACGTACTAGTTGACGTCTATCAAACTCGTTTACGAGATAGTGTAGTGGTCGACAAATTTTGGCCACATCGTTATTGCCTAATAACCGATGCTCTCTTTAAATGCGAAATGAGTAGTGCACGCATTTTTAGCCTTTTGGCAAAACGTTGATGTCTCGAAATTTTCAAGCGCTGTGCCTTGTTTATTTTCAGAAACGTCTGCTTTCAGTGAGTTCCTGATGCTCGGGCGCTCTAAATTATGGGTATAGACAATCTGATTTGCCCTATATTTGCAGTTTTTCGTGAACCCTTAATTTCACAACTCTTTTAATCTGATATCCAAAGTCTGCATCCATACATAGCCCCTACGTAAACTGTCTAATAAGTCACATTATACGAACTATTGAGCATGTTATATCTATTTTACATGCTGTAAATTCAGTTCCATTAGTAAATAGATAAAAACCAAGGAGGCTTTATGAAAAATAAATAATGTGATCGTTGCCGGAGGGTGTTTTTGGAGTCTCGAAGACCTCCTTAGAAATCAGGACGGCGTGACGTCAACGAAGGTGTGTAGTGGCACTGAAATGGCGACTGCGCAAGACGTGAAGATGAGCTGTCTGATAGCAACGGATTATCAAGCAGAACCTTCTTAAATACAATTTATTCCACGCCAATACAGCGTGCTGTCTTTCAAATCACTAGGAGAAATTTATGTCACGTTTGAACACCCCTACCACAATCGACGCCGCGCCTACTGCTACCCATACCTCACTCAAGGCTGTGGAAAAACAACTGGGCCGCGTTCCTAACATGTTCCGCGTCGTTGCCAACAGCCCTGCTGCGCTGACTGGCTACCTGCAATTGAGCGCAGCATCAGCACAGGGCGGCTTGGGTACAGCGACTCTTGAGCGTATTGCCCTAGCCGTCGCTGAGATCAACGGCTGCGATTATTGCCTTGCTGCCCATTCCTTCCTAGGCCGTAAGGTGGCCAAGCTTGATGATGCTGAACTCACTGCCAACCGCAGCGGTGCATCAAATGACCCTAAGGCCGACGCAGCCGTGCGTTTTGCTGCCGCCGTAGTCCGCCAGCGCGGGCAAGTCAGCAATGACCAGGTCCAAGCGGTGCTGAACGCTGGCTACAGTGATGCACATGTAGTGGATATTCTGTTGGCTGTTGCCCTGAACACTTTCACTAACTACGTTAACGAAGTGACACAGACCGAGGTCGACTTCCCGGCCGTTCAACCACTAGGCATTGATGTCTAATCCATTGGTGCTCAACTACAGCAATTACCTAAGTTAGGTTCGACTCGAGTAAACATATAGTTTTTCTCAAGAGTCATATCATTTTAGTGGGCTACATAGAGTGAGTCCACATGGCTAAAAATAATTGGAGATATAAGATGACTATTCCCGAAATTGAAAATGGTGTCCAGACTACCAATACCCTTAGTAATAATCTCGGTGCAAAAATCACTAAGTTTGGTATAGGTGGCATCTACGTTGCCATGACGATAATATATTTGTGGTTTGGTGGCATGAAATTCACTAGCTACGAAGCAAACGGTATACATGGTTTTGTTAGTAATAGCCCTCTGCTTTCGTGGATGTATAGCTTCCTCAGCATTCAAGGATTCTCAAATTTTCTGGGTGTGCTTGAAATTTCAGTTGGCCTGTTAATCGCTGCACGAGTTTTCTCCCCTAAGCTCGCAATCTTGGGCGGTGTACTTTCAACCGGACTCTTTTTTACGACATTGTCGTTCATGCTGACTACACCCGGTGTTTTTGAGGCATCTCTTGGGTTTCCTGCGATCTCTGTGGTTCCTGGCCAGTTTTTGCTAAAAGATTTAGGCTTGTTTGTCGTGTCTATATTTATCGTAGGTACATCACTTACAGCACTGGAGCACAAAAACAAATAAGCCTCACCCGAAACAACTATAAGTTAGATGGCTCCTAAACACATTAGAGAGCCTTTATTTTTATCTTTTAAGTGCTTCAAGTACGTGCCTTACTAGAGGCTGTTGATCTTTGAGTGAAAAATGAACGGCATAGCAACAAGGTATAATGGTTTCGCCAAAAATCAAAAATACCACCGAGAACGGACGTTGCTATGCCAAGGACAATGCTAACAGATAACGCCTAGGAAGCCCTAAAGCAAATACTTAAAGAGACAGGGCGTGTTTACAATAAATATGAACACCGAAATACACTGGAAGGCATACTTTATCGTATGCGCACAGGCATTCAGTGGCGAGATTTGCCTGAAAGATTCGGTCGTTGGAACTCTGTATTTAAGCGCTTTAACCTTTGGTCAAAGAAAGGTGTGTTACAAAAATGGTTTCAAAGCATATCGTCCGATAATGATCCAGAATGGTTGTTTATTGATGGAAGTATTGTCAAAGCGCATCAAGACAGTAGCGGAGCCGCAAGCAGTTCAGATGAAGCGATAGGAAAAAGTCGGGGTGGGAGTTCTACAAAAATTCATCTCGCTGTAGATAGCGGTGGGCTTCCCGTTTATTTTGAAATATCGGGTGGTCAGATAAATGACATTGTCCATGCTCAGAGCTTAGTATCCGCGGCCCCAAAGTCATGTAGTGTTACGGCCGATAAGGGCTATGACAGTGATAACTTCAGAGCATTTATTAAGGCAAATGGCAGCATTGCCAATATTCCAAGAAAAGAGAACAGTAAAACAGGGAATGGTCACATGGATTGGTGCCTTTATAAGTATCGGCACTTAGTTGAGAACGCTTTTTTAAGGATAAAGGGGTTCTAGGGATTTTCCCCTCTAAAGTAACATAAACCGCCATACTCATTATATTTAAAGGCTTACAAAGGTGGGTTACTTCTCCAAAGTATGGCAAATTATGAGGTTAACAACCCCTTAAACTTAACGTAATTCCTATGGCTATAAAAAACGAACTCTCAATTCTTACCAAAGCTGAGCAGCTTGATCTATATTCTCCGCCGCTATTATCACTTGAACAACAACGATTGTATTTTACGCCAAACGAGATCGAGTTAACAGAGTCGAAAAGCATTCGCCTAAGAAGCCACCGATGCTA
>NZ_JAJJZF010000047.1:0-15879 GCF_020966275.1 Pseudoalteromonas sp. MB41
GCAACGCCTTATAGAGCTGATTTAGCTTAGTCACAGCTATAAGGTGAATAACACTGCTAGAGTAAGCCGAGTAAAGGTAAGTAGAAAACGAATGTAATGTGATGACAAGCACGCAAGGTGAAACCTGAGAGTTGCGATGGTACGTGGATACCTTAACCTCGATAAGGAGCCTTGAATACAGTGGATTAAGCCATTCAGGTCTCGGGGTAGCTCCCCACAATAAGGCCGAATATACGTGAACTTGCTATTATCAAATTACACTTTGAATTTTCTTGCCTTACAGGGGGAGTCCATATACGCAACTCGCAACTCGCAACTCGCAACTCGCAACTCGTCACTATTTAATTCGTACTATCTTCTTGTTTTTTGATTCTAATGTTATATTTACTTTAATTAAGGATTTTATAATTTTAACTCGGACTCACCTATGCCTAAATTTAATACCTTGTTTTTAAGTTGTGCTGCCGTATTAAGCTTGCCGGCTGCTGCAGACGACATTAAAGCGTATCAATCATTCTCTGGTTACACAGGTTTAATAAATACCCCTAATGCCGAAGTACAATTAAAAGGTACTGCAGATATTGGCTTTAACAATCAGTTAGATTTACGTGGTGTTAAGTATTTAGACGGCCATAACTTTATATTTTCTGCCGGGCTATTTAATGGCCTAGAAGTCAGTGGTCAAATAGCATCAAGTACGATGCACGATAATTTATATGCATATGAAAATAATAGTCAAATCCGTGATTTATCGTTTAATGCTAAGTATCAATTACCTTATATTCCAAAAAACTGGTTTAGTATTGCTGTAGGCGCTAAAGATATAGGTGGTGCAGCTAATAAATATGAAACCTATTATGTAGTGGCATCAAAAGAGTTATGGGATTTTAGATTCAGTGCAGGTGTTGGCCGCAGTGACCGCCGCACAGGTATGATGGACGGTGCCTTTGCGGGGATTGAGTGGCAACCTCTCGAGTGGTTTAGTGTATTAACCGAGTACGATGCCGAAGCAGTAAATGCAGCTGCACGTATTACAGTACCTAAAAAGTGGCTTTACGATATTGGTGAGCTTACTTTTACCAGCCGCTTTTACAGCAGTACCGATTTTTCTGAAGAAAAAGACACCTATTGGGGGGTTAACTTTAGCCTACCATTGTCTGATGAAGCTAAAAGTAATTATAAGCCTGTTGAACCAGCGCCATATGTTGCACCGGTTAGCACTAAACCAATGGCTAAAGTGAATGATCATGGTGTAGGGTTTATTCATACTGCCATGGCTCCAGAACTTGCAGAGCAACCTACGGCAGTAACGCTTGCTAATATTAATAAAGCACCTAAAGAGCTGTCTAATGCAAATTTAGGTGACCAAGTTCTGCAATTAAAAGATGCTTTATTAAATGACGGCTTTGAAAATGTGGTAGTTGGTTTTAACACCAGTACAATTTTTATTAATTTTGAGAACTCGGTATTTAACCGCAACAATGTAGACGCGATAGGTGTTGTACTTGGTCGCATTACAGAAAATGTTAGCATTGAAAACAAGCACTTTAGTGTTCAATTATCTAAGTCGGATTTACCACTAATCGCCATTCAGGGAAATATTGATAACTACCGTGCCTTTATAGAGCGTGGTATAAGCCCTGACTTAAATATTCAACATGGTCGAGCGAGTATCCCAGAGGGGGTTGTGTGGGCAGGTAAAGCACAAGCAAGCCCATACTTTAAGCCTCGTTTAACAGTAAGCCCAGTGCTTTCATCAACATATGCTACTGAGTTTGGTGTTTTTGATTATTCGGTAGGTGCACGTGCAACACTTGATATACCGCTTTGGAAAGGAGCGGGTATTAATGTGGCTGCGCAAACTATCATTGAAGAAAGTGACGACTTTGAAGACCGTAAAGTATTTGATAATTACAGCCTTGACGAAGGCATTGTAAATGCAAGTTTGTATCAAACCTTTGCGTTACCGTTTGGTTTTTATAACCAAACGCAAATAGGTTTTTATAAAGATTTTTTTGATTACAAAGCGATTATTAACGAAACAGCATGGCTCAGCCCTGAAGGTCGCCATAAAGTAAGTGCAAAATTAGGCTATTTTGATTTTGCTGATTACAGAGCGACTCGCGAGTATCAAACGCTTTCTTATCAATACAACTGGGTAGAACACGATATTACTTTACACGCCACCGGCGGTAATTATTTTTACGAAGACAGTGGCTATAAGCTAGAAAGCCGTTTTTGGTTTGGTGACAGCTACGTAGGTGTATATTATCAAGATACTGAATCGCAAAAAGTAGGTGTTGCAATTAGCATTCCGCTTACTCCACGTAAAGACATGAATGTTACGCGTTATGGTCAGTTAAAAGGCCAAGCTGCATGGCGTACTTCTGTTGGCACACGTATCGGTAATGATGTAAATACCCTGATATTTAATGAAGCTTATGCGCCTACATCATCAATCACACTCGATAACACGGTGTTTAATAAAGGCCGCTTAAATGCAAGCTACATTTACAACAACCTAGCGCGCATGAAAGAAGCGTATGAGAGTTATAAATAACGACCTTTAGAAGTTAGATATTAGAAGTTAGTGGTTAGAGCCACTAGCTTCTAGTCTTTTATCAAAGCGTTGTTTTAGGCCCGTTAGCATTGCACCTAACTCTTTTGTTTCTTTGATCCAAAGTTGTGCTTCATCTCGGTTTATATAGCCTATTTCTATACCAATATAAATTTGTGTTCTTGCTTCAGCAAGAGAAGCTCTCGCAATATCGATAAATCGACTTTTTTCTTTAAAACTTTCGCGACTAACCCCCTCTGCAATGTTGCTAGGTACAGACAAACCTGAACGCGTTAACTGGTCTCGAAAGCTAAAATCTTTAATCTTAGTTGTTGATTTATAAATATCTGCACTTAACCGTGCCGAACGTTTCCATACATCTAAGTTTTCAAAATTCATAACAAATTCCTTGTGCTATTTTAATCTAGTTTCTAACCTCTAACCTCTAACCTCTAACCTCTAACCTCTAACCTCTAACCTCTAACCTCTAACCTCTAACCTCTAACCTCTAACCTCTAACCTCTAACCTCTAACCTCTAACCTCTAACCTCTAACCTCTAACCTCTAACCTCTAACCTCTAACTTCTAACCTCTAACCACTATTTCTATTCCTATTCCTATTTCTATTCCTAAAACCTGTTCGAGTTTTTTTGCTAATGTCTGTTTTGCTTGTTCATCGCCATGAACGATTTTAATTAAACGGGGTTTTTTACGCATACCGGTTACAAACTTAATTAATCCGGTTTGATCTGCGTGGGCGCTGTAGCCGCTAATTGTGTGGATTTGTGCGTTTATGGTTACTTTTTCGTTATTTATAAATACATAACCACCGCGTGGCCCATAGGTTTGAATATCGCGCCCAAGAGTTCCTTGTCCTTGGTAGCCTACAAAAATGACATCGGTTGTTTTGTCTGGTAAAAAGCGAGCTAGATAATTCACAATTCTGCCACCGCTGCACATGCCACTTGCTGCAATAATAATGGCAGGCTGTTGTTTAGAATCTAAAAAGTTAATAAGTGCTTGGTGCTCTTGGTGAGTGTCGATGGTATGTAACTGGCTAAAATCGAGCGGATGGCGGCCTTGGTTTATTCTTTTTTTAGCTTCGTCGTCCCACAGTTCTTTAAAGTGCAGGTACTCAGTCGTGAAATTTGCCGCCATGGGGGAATCTACAATAATTTGCAGTGTATGCCACATGGAGCGTTTACTAGCGGTATGAATAATTTGTTCAAGCTCGTATAGGAGCTCTTGCGTTCGGCCAATACTAAAGGCAGGTATAAGCACCACTCCGTTGTCGCTTACAGCTCGCTCAATAACCTTTTTAAGCATTGTTACTCGCTCTTTTCTGCCTTGATGGTTCTTATCACCGTAGGTTGACTCAATAACGAGAGTATCAGCTTTATAAGGTGGCTTAGGAGTAGGTAACAGTGGTGTATAGGGGGCGCCTAAATCACCAGAAAAAACGACGCGATGTGTATTTGGTTTACTGCCAAGTTCAATTTCAATATAAGCTGAGCCTAAAATATGCCCAGCACGCTGCAAACGAAACTTTGTTTTTAGCTGTAAGTCATCGAGAACATGCCACTGATTAAAATCAATCGCAATAATTTGTCGTTTAAGCAATTTAAGGCAAGTGCGGATCATGCTTTCATCGCGGGTGACGCCTACTTTTAAAGCATCTTCAATCACCATAGGCAATAGTTTAGCACTTGCCAAAGAGGTATAAATAGGCCCTCTGAAACCTGCTGCGAGTAGGTATGGAATACGACCAACATGATCAATGTGGCAATGGGTAACAAGAAGCGCTTTTAATGTTGAAATATCAAATTCGATATTAAGATCGTGTTTGCTCTCTTCTCCCTGAAACAAACCACAATCAACAAGTAAAGAAGCCGAGTCGTTTATGAATAGCTGGTGGCATGAGCCAGTTACGCCGTTCACCGCTCCATGGTGTTTTATATGCATAATATACCTTCGGTATTAATGGGGTAGTTTTCAGCATAGAGGTTATTGGTTGTTAGAGCAACGGATGATAAGGCATAGGTAACCATAACGAGCAACGAGATAAATAAGTAACGAGTTACGAGAAGCGAGATGCGAGATGCGAGCTAAACCGTGAAGGATGTTTAATACCACTGAACAGGTTTGCTTTTTCGGCGTTAAAACGCCTCCTACGTGTGATGTGTGTCACTTGTAGGAAGGGCTTTAGCCGTGAAAGGGTTATAAGTAACGAGTTACGAGAAGCGAGATGCGAGCTTGTATAGTTAAAACGCCTCCCACGTGTGTAGTGTGTGTCACTTGTAGGAAGGGCTTTAGCCGTGAAAGGGTTGTAAGCAACGAGTTACGAAGTACGAGATGCGAGCTAATGTAGGCGTGAAATTTATTTCGCGCGAAGAGGTTGTAAGCAACGAAGTACTAAAGCGAGATGCGAGCTAAATCGAGAAGGTTGTTTAATATCGCTGTAAAGGTTTGCTTTTTCGGCGTTAAAACACCTCTCATGTGTGTGATGTGTGTCACTTGTAGGAAGGGCTTTAGCCGTGAAAGGGTTATAAGCAACGAGCTGCGAAGTACGAGATGCGAGCTAAATCGTGAAGGTTATTTAATACCGCTGAAAAGGTTCGCCTTTTCGGCGTTAAAACGCCTCCTACGTGAGAGATGTGTATCTTTTGTAGGC
Source organism: Pseudoalteromonas sp. MB41 (assembly GCF_020966275.1). Lineage (NCBI taxonomy): Bacteria > Pseudomonadati > Pseudomonadota > Gammaproteobacteria > Alteromonadales > Pseudoalteromonadaceae > Pseudoalteromonas > Pseudoalteromonas sp. MB41. The sequence continues at coordinate 5,229 of NZ_JAJJZF010000047.1, forward strand.
GTGAAATTTATTTCGCGCGAAGATGGCTAACCTCTAATTTCTAACTTCTAACTTCTAACTTCTAACTTCTAACTTCTAACTTCTAACTTCTAACCTCTATCTTTCTAACCTCCAGTTCATCCCTTATTTATCTCTAAAATCGCTTTAAGGGTATGTTCTTTGGCGAGAATATCGCGGTATAGGGCAAACTGGTTGCGGGCACGTTCAAGATTATGGTGTGCGTGCTTGGTGGCAAAGTAGTTATCACCATCGATAAAGTCGGTTAAAAAGCGCAGGCCAATCATAAAGGTCATGACTTTTGTACCAAGCCAAAAGCTTTCTTTTTCGGCGTCGGTAATAACCTCTTTTAACGGGTCTACATAACCTTTTACGATAGCGGCAAAGATCTCTTCGCGAACGCGCACGTTGTTTAAATTCGTAGAGTCTTCTTGCTCTGGTGAGCAGAATGTACGCACCATGTCACCAAAATCAAACAACCAGTAGCCTGGCATGCAGGTATCTAGGTCGATAACGGCTTTGGCATCATCTGACTGCTTACAAAAAAGCATGTTGTTTATTTTCGTGTCGTTATGGCAAGGTCTAAGTGGAATTTTACCTTCAAGCTCTTTTAGTTCATCGACTAGCGTATATTGGTTTAAGCAAAAATCAATATCGCTTTGGCAAAGCGCAACTCTGCTTGCTGGGTCATGTTCGATGACCTTTTTGAAAGCGTCAAAACGCATCGCTAAATTATGAAAATTAGGAATGACATGATGCAGCTGGTCAGCTTCAAAGTCTTGCAATGCTAAAGCGAATTGTCCAAATGCATTGGCTGCAGTTTGTGCCTGCGAAATAGTTGCAACAACATCTTCGCTGTAACTGCCGCCAATAAATTCGAGTGCACGCCATACACCGTGATCGTACTCAACCAAAAAGTCATTTTTTATTGTGGGTACATGGCGAATAATGTCTAAATCATACTCACCTTTTTGGTGTTTTTCTGTTAAATGCTGTTCAATCAAACGTGCATTTTCGACCAGTTGCTCTGGGTGTGGAAACACATCGGTATTGAGCTTTTGCACAACTAGCGCATGTTCATCCGTTTTTAAAAGCATTGTGGTGTTGATGTGGCCGTTGCCAATTGGTTTTAGACTTACATCCACTTTGTTTAGGCCAAAACATTCAGATAAATGCGCTGCAACTGGGTTAGACTTCATAGGAAATTCACTTTTAATTTGCATTTGAACAGGTGTGCTTGTTGTTAGTTCGTCCGTGATGTAATTCATAAAGCTTTTTTGAAACCTTTTCTAGCTCTGATCTGTAAGTAACACCATACCAAGCAGATTGAGCTTGGTAGACAGCCACTGATTGAAATGTGTTTTTGATTGCTTTTTGGATTTGGTCAGGCAAATAATACTCTTTTGTGACACCGTTGTCATTATCTTCTAGAAACTCAGAAAAACCACTCTCTAAATACTCAAAAATACGTGGTGTAATTCCCCAAAAGCTCATTGAGCCTAGTGCATCATTCGCTATTTCGCATTGTTCACTGTGTGGGTTATTGCCATAAAGCGTGTTGTTCTCACGTTTTATATCTAAATACTCAACCACATCGATAAGATAACCTTGCTGATCTACTTTACATACCCCTCGGTTAACGCCACCTTGCTTTGAAAGCGTGTCTTTAATTGGGTACCCAACCATTGCCCACTGCGAGTTGTGTTTAAAATGTTCTGCGATAATCTCGAATGATGAAGCACCGTAATAATCATCGGCGGTGATCACAATGGCAGGGTTATGAACAAACGGTTTTGCACATAAAAGTGCGTGGCCTGTCCCCCAAGGTTTAGTGCGCGTTGTGGCTAAAGAGCTAAATTTAGCGGGTATCGTTGTGATTTCTTGTTCTACGAGCACAATATCGAGTGATTTAGGTAAGCGAGGTAAAATGGTAGCCTCGAACTCTGCACGTATTTTTTTATTAATCACGATGACAACTTGGCTTACCCCCGCGTTTACTGCATCGGCAATACTGAGTTCCATAATGGTACAACCAAGGCCTGGGATCTCAGCAATTTGCTTATTTCCACCAAAACGGCTACCAAGCCCGCCCGCCAATACGATTAAAGTTAGAGAGTGTTGTGTCATTGCGCATTCAGAGTGAAAAAACAAAGGAAAAGTTTACCAGAAATATTTACGGCGTAGGAGGGGCTTGAACCTTGAAATTATAAGTAACGAGATAAATAAGCAGCGAGTTACGAAAAGCGAGATGCGAGCTAAATTGAGCCGGTTGTTTAATGTCACTGAACAGGTTTGCTTTTTCGGCGTTAAAACGCCTCCTACGTGTGTAGTGTGTATCACTTGTAGGAAGGGCTTTAGCCGTGAAAGGGTTATAAGCAACGAGTTACGAAGTACGAGATGCGAGCTAGTACAGCTAAACCGTGAAGGTTTTTTATGTCCCTGAAAAGGTTCGCTTTTTCTGCGTTAAAACGCCTCCCACGTGTGAGATGAGTGTCACTTGTAGGAAGGGCTTTAGCCGTGAATTTTAAAAGAGACGTTGCTGCGCAAACGCGCCATGCAAGCATAACGCCTACGGTTTAATGTAGGCGTGAAATTTATTTCGCGCGAAGGGTTTATAAGTAACGAGCATCGAAAAGCGAGATGCGAGCTAAATTGAGCTGGTTGTTTAATGTCGCTGAACAGGTTTGCTTTTTCGGCGTTAAAACGCCTCCTACGTGTGTAATATGTATCACTTGTAGGAAGGGCTTTAGCCGTGAATCTTATAAAAGATGTTGCTGCGCAAACGCGCCATGCAAGCATAACGCCTACGGTTTAATGTAGGCGTGAAATTTATTTCGCGCGAAGGTACTCTTAGCTCGTATCTCGGTTCTACATCTTGTTATTCTCGCTTTACCTTGGCGGTCGGTGGTATATTCTCTTTGGTAGGTAATAAAACCGTTTAGGTAGATAATTATGGCAAAAGATAGATACGCGCCAAAAGCGCTTGGCGATATTATGGCTGGCTTGAGTGGCCGTCTTGCGTCGTATGCTGGAAAAACGCAAGGTCTTTCGAGCCAACAAGCTATTCTTGATGAGTTTTTAGGGGAAATACTGTCTAAAAAATGCCGCGTAAGTAACTATCGTGATGGTACGTTAATGATCGAAGCTGTTTCTGCGCCTATTGCGCTGCGTTTAAATTATTTAAAAATGGATATGCTTTCGCACTTTCGTGCTGCGGGTATGGCAGAGCTCGGGCAAATTAAAATAACAGCGAATCCGCAAGCAACCCAACGTTTATCAGCCTCACCAAAACACGACAATAAACCCGTTTCTAAGCGCAAAATGAGCGAGCAAACAGCTGATTACTTAACGGCTATCGCCGCTGATGCACCGCCATCGCTGAAAGAAAAACTTGAGCGCTTGGCATTGCACGGGCGAAAGAAGTAACTTGTAGGCGTGAAATTTATTTCGCGCGAAGGTTTATAATAGAAGTTAGAAATTAGAAGTTAGATATTAGAAGTTAGAAATTAGAAGTTAGATATTAGATATTAGATATTAGAAGTTAGATATTAGAAGTTAGATATTAGAAGTTAGATATTAGAAGTTAGATCACGCAGCTTGCTTGAGATTAAAGTGGATTTATTTTGTTCTAACCACTAACCACTAACCACTAACCACTAACCACTAACCACTAACCACTAACCACTAACCACTAACCACTAACCACTAACCACTAACCACTAACCACTAACCACTAACCACTAACCAAATCGCCTTTTTTCACCCCACATCTTGATTTTATTTCGAATGTCGCCATATCTATCGGGTGGTTTAATTTTCGTGTTTTTTTGCGGGGTTAAACTAAAGTTTACGGCTGATTTTTAAATTTTCTTGCTGAAATTCCATATCTTCACGCTGAGATGGTTTGATGTTGCGCAGACTCTGGTATGATAGCGCACGAAATAAGCGGTGTTTTGAACAGCGTACAGATAAATTGTTAATTAATATGCTCTACATCATAAGCATAAGCGCATATTAATTATCAATTGTAGAAAGTGGGTTAGCTAACGAGTAGCTAACAAAGAATATATTGTAACGGTTTTATCATGATATCTAATTTATTTACCAAGATTTTTGGTAGTCGCAATGACCGCACTATTAAAAACCTAAGAAAGACGGTCGCACTGATCAATGCGCTTGAAACGCAATTAGAAGCGCTTTCTGATGAAGATCTAAAAGCAAAAACAGCAGAATTTAGAGAGCGTTACGATAACGGACAAAGCCTAGATGATATTCTACCAGAAGCATTTGCTGTGGTACGTGAAGCATCTAAGCGTGTAAATGGCATGCGTCATTTCGACGTACAGCTACTAGGTGGTATGGTATTACACCAAGGCCGTATCGCAGAAATGCGTACCGGTGAAGGTAAAACACTAACGGCAACATTGCCTGCATACCTGCGTGGTTTAACGGGTAAAGGTGTTCATGTTATTACCGTGAACGACTACCTTGCAAAGCGTGACGCAGAAACCAACCGTCCATTATTTGAATTCCTTGGCCTAACCGTAGGCTGTAATGTGCCAGGTATGATGCCACAGCAAAAGAAAGTGGCTTACAGTGCCGACATTACTTACGGTACAAATAACGAATTTGGCTTTGATTATCTTCGCGATAACATGGCATTTAGCATTGACGAGCGTGTTCAACGCCCACTTTACTACGCTGTAGTGGATGAGGTGGATTCAATCCTAATCGATGAAGCGCGTACGCCGCTTATTATCTCAGGCCCAGCTGAAGACAGCTCTGAGCTTTACATCGAAATCAACAAGATTGTGCCAGAACTTGAGCTGCAAGAAAAAGAAGACGAAGAAGGCGTTGAAGGCGACGGCGACTTTACTATCGATGAAAAGTCTAAGCAGGTTCATTTAACTGAGCGTGGCCAAATTAAGGTTGAAGAACTACTGATTGAGCGTGGCTTAATCGAAGAAGGTGATTCACTTTATTCAGCTTCAAGTATCACATTATTAAGCCATGTTTACGCAGCACTGCGTGCGCATAAGCTTTATCAAAAAGATGTTGATTACGTTGTTAAAGAAAACGAAGTAATTATCGTTGATGAGCACACAGGCCGTACAATGGAAGGCCGTCGTTGGTCAGAAGGCTTACACCAAGCTGTTGAAGCAAAAGAAGGTGTACGCATTCAAAACGAAAACCAAACATTGGCATCAATCACATTCCAAAACTACTTCCGTTTATACGACACGTTAGCGGGTATGACGGGTACAGCAGACACAGAAGCGTTTGAGTTCCAGTCTATTTATGGTTTAGACACGGTTGTAATGCCAACTAATAAACCGATGATCCGTGATGACCGTGCCGATCTTGTGTATTTAACACAAGAAGAAAAGTACGAAGCCATCCTTGCCGATATTAAAGACTGTCAAGAACGTGGTCAGCCAGTACTTGTGGGTACTATTTCTATCGAAAGTTCTGAGTACTTATCGCAATTCTTACGTAAAGAAAAAATTAAGCACAATGTACTTAATGCTAAATTCCACGCGCAAGAAGCCGACATTGTTGCTGACGCGGGCTTACCTGGCACAGTAACGATTGCCACTAACATGGCCGGTCGTGGTACCGATATCGTGTTAGGTGGTAACTGGCACAGCGAAATTGAAAAGCTAGAAAACCCAACTGATGAGCAAATCAAAACGATTAAAGAAGAGTGGCAAAAGCGCCATGATGCAGTAATCGAAGCTGGTGGTTTACACATCATTGGTACTGAGCGTCACGAGTCGCGCCGTATCGATAACCAGTTACGTGGTCGTTCTGGTCGTCAAGGTGACGCAGGTTCGAGCCGTTTCTACTTATCAATGGATGATGCGTTAATGCGTATCTTTGCGGGTGAGCGCATGACTAACATGATGCGTAAACTGGGCATGCAACGTGGCGAAGCAATTGAGCACCCTTGGGTTAACCGTGCAATCGAAAACGCACAACGTAAAGTTGAAGCGCGTAACTTCGACGTACGTAAACAACTTCTTGAGTACGATGATGTTGCAAACGACCAACGTCGCGTAGTTTACTCGCAGCGTAACGAACTACTTGAAGAAGGCGATATTTCAGAAACTATCACTGCAATCCGCAGCGATGTTCTTAATGGCATGATTGACCAATACATTGCACCGCAAAGCTTAGCGGAAATGTGGGATATTCCAGGCCTAGAAGAACGCTTAAAGCAAGATTTCTTAATTGAACTGCCAATTTCACAATGGCTAGCTGAAGACAGTAAACTTTACGAAGAAAAACTGCGTGAGCGTATCGAAGAAGCCGTTGAGCAAGCATACAAGCAAAAAGAAGAGATGGTGGGCGATTCAGTACTACGTCAATTCGAAAAAGCGATTATGCTACAAAGCCTAGACCAACACTGGAAAGATCACTTGGCTGCAATGGATCATCTTCGTCAAGGTATCCACTTACGTGGTTATGCACAGAAGAATCCGAAGCAAGAGTACAAGCGTGAATCATTCGAGCTATTCTCTGAAATGCTTGAAAACTTAAAAATCGACGTAGTGAGTATTTTAAGTAAAGTTCAAGTACGTGCAGAAGAAGATGTTGAAAAGGTAGAAGAGCAACATCGTCGTAGCGAAAATGCACCACGTGAATACCAACACGAAGAAGCTGAGCACATTGGCGGCGAAACGCCACAAGGTGCTGTAGTTAGCCACCGTGCAGAGCCTAAGGTAGGCCGTAATGAGCCGTGCCCATGTGGTTCAGGTCAAAAGTTTAAACAGTGTTGTGGTAAATTAAAGTAACCAAAACACTGGGATAAAAAGCGACGCTTGCGTCGCTTTTTTTATGATTGAGGAAATATAAAATGACTAAGAAAATAGTGCATGTCGCAGTCGGTGTAATTTATAAAGACCAACAATTATTTATTTGTAAGCGCCCAGACGATAAACACCAAGGTGGCTTATGGGAGTTCCCTGGTGGCAAGGTCGAGCAGGGCGAAAGCGTGTTTGCAGCGTTACAACGTGAGCTATTAGAAGAAGTAAACCTGACGGTTAATGGCAGTGATGAATTAATGGTTATCGAACACGATTACGGCGATAAATGTGTGCGTTTAGATGTTCATATAGTTGATAACTTTACAGGCGAAGCCCATGGCGCAGAAGGTCAGCAAGGTAAGTGGGTACCCATTAATGAGCTTGATTACTACGTGTTCCCAGCCGCCAACGTCGAAATAGTTGAAAAGATAAAGCAACGTTTTAAATAAGCAACGAGATAAATAAGCAACGAGCTGCGAAAAGCGAGATACGAGCTAAACCGTGAAGGTTGTTTGATATTGCTGAACAGGTTTGCTTTTTCGGCGTTAAAACGCCTCCCACGAGTGTGATGCGTATCACTTGTAGGAAGGGCTTTAGCCGTGAATCTTATAAAAGATGTTGCTGCGCAAACGCGCCATGTAAGCATAACGCCTACGGTTTAATGTAGGCGTGAAATTTATTTCGCGCGAAGGGGTTATAAGCAACGAGCTGCGAGAAGCGAGAGGCGAGCTAAATTGAGCCGTTTGCTTAATGTTACTGAAAAGGTTTGCTTTTTCGGCGTTAAAACGCCTCCTACGTGTGTAGTGTGTATTACTTGTAGGAAGGGCTTTAGCCGTGAAAGGGTTATAAGCAACGAGTTACGAAGTACTAGATGCGAGCTAATGTAGGCGTGAAATTTATTTCGCGCGAAGGGGTTATAAGCAACGAGCTGCGAATTACGAGGTACGAGCTAAGCCGTGAAGGTTGTTTAATATTGCTGAACAGGTTTGCTTTTTCGGCGTTAAAACACCTCCCACGAATGTAGTGTGTATTACTTGTAGGAAGGGCTTTAGCCGTGAATTTTATAAAAGATGTTGCTGCGCAAACGCGCCATGCAAGCATAACGCCTACGGTTTAATGTAGGCGTGAAATTTATTTCGCGCGAAGGTGGCAAACCTCTAACCTCTAATCTCTAACCTCTAACCTCTAACCTCTAACCTCTAACCTCTAACCTCTATTTTCTATTTTCTATTTTCTATCTTTTAACCTCTAATTTTTTGTTTCATCGTTCAAATATGCAGCTCATCCCTTTTTGATAAAAATTGTTACATATTCGATTTTATTGTTTTGCATATGAGGTTTATTATGGGGGAAGCGAAAAACTACCTGCTATTATGGTTTTTCAATAGATACTTCAAAAACAATTAAGTACAGGACTCCCATGAAAAAAGTAACACTTACCGCTGCAAGTATTGCGCTTGCACTTGGTCTTGTTGGTTGTGGTGAAAAAGAACAAGAAGTTAAAACACCTGCAACGGCAACCGTCACTGAAGCAAAAGCACCTTTAGATTCAGGTATTGAACTGGCGAACATGGACAAGTCTGTTCGTGCACAAGACGACTTTTACTATCACGTTAACGGTGAATGGCTAGAAAAAACAGAAATTCCAGGTGATAAATCAAACTACGGTTCATTCACTCAGCTTTATGATGATTCGCAAAAAGCGATGAAAGAAGTACTCGAAAAAGCCGCAGCAAATAAAAATGTTAAGCCAGGCTCTGACGAAGCTAAATTAGCTGCTTTCTATAACAGCTATATGGACGAAGCGGGACGCGAAGCTGCGGGTATCAAACCATTAACGCCAATTCTTGAAAGTGTTGACGCAGTTAAGAATAAATCAGACCTCGTTACATTAATGGCTGAGTTACGTATTAAAGGCGGAAGCTTACCATTTGGTTGGTACGTAAATAACGACGCGAAAAACTCAAGCGAAAACGCGATGTATGTTTACCAATCAGGCCTAGGTTTACCTGACCGTGATTACTACTTAAAAGATGATGAAAAATTCACCAAGATTCGCGCAGCCTATGAAGCATACATTACTGCTATCTTAAGCAAAGCGGGTGTTGCTGATGCAGAAGCTGCTGCAAAAAATATCATCGCACTTGAAACAAGTATTGCAGATGCACAGTGGAGCCGCGTTGAAAGCCGTGATGCAACCAAATCTTATAACAAGATGAGCATTGCTGATGCGAATAAATTGACGGGTGAGTTCGATTTAGCTGCGTATTTTGATGCATCGGGCGTTAAAACCGACGACGTAATCGTTCGCCAGCCTAGCTACCTTGAAAAATTCGCAGGTATCTATAGCGATACTGATTTAGCAACATGGCAGAACTACCTTAAATTCCATTTTGTGAGCAATTACGCAGGTCTTTTAAATAAAGAGCTAGTAGACCTTAACTTTGATTTTTACAGCACAACACTTCGTGGTGTGACAGAGCAATCACCTCTGTGGAAAAAAGCAGTTGATGCGTCTAACGGTGTGTTAGGCGAAATTCTAGGTAAAGTATACGTTAAAGATAACTTCCCGCCTGAAGCAAAAGCGCGTATGGAAGAGCTGGTTGATAACGTAATTAAGGGCTACGCAGTTGCGATTGAAGGTCTTGAATGGATGAGCCCTGAAACGAAACTGGCTGCGAAAGAGAAGCTTGATAAGTTCACGCCTAAAATTGGTTATCCAGACAAGTGGAAAGACTACTCATCGCTTGAAATTAAAGGTGATGACCTCGTTGGTAACTACATTCGCTACAGCGAGTGGGAATTTGCAGACATGACTGCAAAAATAGGTAAGCCGGTAGACCGCTCTGAGTGGCACATGACACCACAAACGGTTAACGCTTACTACAATCCAGTGAATAACGAAATTGTATTCCCTGCAGCTATTTTACAACCGCCGTTCTTTAACCTAGAAGCCGATGACGCAGTAAACTACGGTGCTATTGGTGCGGTAATCGGCCACGAACTGGGTCATGGTTTCGACGACCAAGGCGCAAAATATGATGGTGACGGTAACTTACGTAACTGGTGGAGCGAATCAGATCTTAAACAGTTTGAAGAGCGCACAGGTCAACTTGTTGCTCAGTACAATGAGTACAAGCCGTTTGAAGATGCAAACGTAAATGGTGAGCTGACACTTGGTGAAAACATTGGTGACTTAGGTGGCTTAACAGTTGCTTATACAGCCTATCAATTATCACTTGGTGATCAAAAAGCGCCAGTGATTGACGGCTATACCGGCGAGCAACGTTTCTTTATGGGCTGGTCACAAATCTGGCGTCGTAAATATCGTGATGAAGAGTTACGTACCCGCCTAATGACAGACCCTCATTCACCAAGCCACTACCGTGTAATCGGTATTCTTTCAAACATGCCTGAGTTCTATGAGGCATTTGACGTGAAAGAAGGCGACAAAATGTATATCAAACCAGAAGATCGTGTGAAGATCTGGTAATAAACCACGGTTTGAAAAGAAGGCTCTGAGTGTTTGCTCAGAGCCTTTTTTGTATGTATTGTCTCGTCCTGAAATGTGTTTACACATTTAGGACTTATTATGACCAAGTCAAATAATACACCGATCAAACGAACACAACGAGATTATTCATTAGGCTTTAAATTACAAGTTGTCGACGCTGTAGAAAAAGGCGATATGACTTATAAACAAGCCCAAAAAATTTATGGCATACAAGGTCGCTCAACTGTGCTTACTTGGTTGAGAAAACACGGTAAGATGGATTGGACTCAATCACCTAAGATGACTATGCCTAAATCACCTAAAGCCAAAGAAAGCCCCGCACAAAAAATCAAGC
>NZ_JAJJZF010000048.1:0-8931 GCF_020966275.1 Pseudoalteromonas sp. MB41
ACGCTTGATTTTTTGTGCGGGGCTTTCTTTGGCTTTAGGTGATTTAGGCATAGTCATCTTAGGTGATTGAGTCCAATCCATCTTACCGTGTTTTCTCAACCAAGTAAGCACAGTTGAGCGACCTTGTATGCCATAAATTTTTTGGGCTTGTTTATAAGTCATATCGCCTTTTTCTACAGCGTCGACAACTTGTAATTTAAAGCCTAATGAATAATCTCGTTGTGTTCGTTTGATCGGTGTATTATTTGACTTGGTCATAATAAGTCCTAAATGTGTAAACACATTTCAGGACGAGACAGTTGATAAATATCAAAAGGCTACAGCATTGCTGTGGCCTTTTTTATAGCAATATTATTAAAGCGTAAGCATCGCTTGCATATCAAAAATACGCACATTATGAGCGTTATTCTTTAAAGGCTAACGCTTTATTCATCGCCTTTTTAAATAGCTCAAAATTTTCAATATGAGGCAAGTGACCAATGTCTTTTAGTTCAATTAAGTGCGCAGTAGGAATGAGATTAGCGGCCGTTTTACCCAGCTCGTCATAGCGACCAAGTTGGTATTCTACACCCGGCTTTTTCCAGTTACGGCCAGGACCTGTTCTATCGCGAGTACCAAGAATTAAAGCAACAGGCATTTTAAATTGGTCGAACTCAGTAATAACCGGCTGAGTAAAAATCATGTCATAGGTTTTAGCATTAACCCATGCCATTAACTCATGATCAGGCCCCTGAATTTGGCCACTCAAAAAGTGCGTAAGTTGCTCATAGTCTTGATTCCATTTCCCGTCATAATAGTTTTGTTTTTGATAGGCAATGATCTTCTCGGGTGTTTTACCAAGCTCAAGATCATAGAAAAAATCAGTGTCTTTGTATTGAACATAGCTAAGGTAGTTTTCAAGCCCAATCGGGTTCAATAAAATAAGTTTTCGCACTTGCTCAGGAAACATTAATGCATAGCGGCTTGCCAGCATTCCACCCATAGAGTGCCCCAAAACAATTGGGCGTTTTATACCTAACGACGTTATTAATTGATGCGTATTATTGGCAAGGGCAGGGAACGAAAACTGATAATCTTTAGGCTTTGATGACTTACCGAAACCAATTTGATCGGGGATTAAAACACCATAGCCCGCTTCATTTAAATACTTTGCTGTCGATGTCCAGTAATGACCATTAAAGTTTTTACCATGCATAAGCACAACGGTAGGCTTATCACCCTTAGGTTTTAAATACGAGTAAGCCATTTTTAAAGAAGATTGTTGAGAAGACAGGTTAAAAAACTTAACAGGGTAGTCGTACGAGTACGTACTCAACTCAGCGTCGTAACTGAGTTTTTCATTATTTGCTAGCACCGAACTTACGTTAAACAGTGCTACTGCTGAGATTAATATTACGCGTAATAATACCATTATCCTTTCCCACCATTTTTTAAAAAAGTGTCTCCAGCGTATCATCCCTGCTTTAAATTTATAATATAAATGCCACGAAAAAATACCGCGCAATGCAGCCATGAAACTTATCTCGCGCGCTTTTTTACGATTTTATAATGCGTATTCAGCGCTAAGCTCTCATCTCGCATCTCGCCTCTCGCCTCTCGTAGCTCTTATCTCGCCTCTCGCCTCTCGTAGCTCGCACCTCGCACCTCGCACCTCGTAGCTCGTAGCTCGTAGCTCGTAGCTCGTAGCTCGAAACTCGCACCTCGCACCTCGTAACCCGTACTTGTAGGCGTGAAATTTATTTCGCGCGCCATCGCGCCATAGTGTGTAACCACATCATGAAACAATTGACGCGCGCAGGTTAAAAACAAAAACCTAAACCTGTTTGCTTATTGCTTACCCATCCAATAACTATGCTGATATACGTTTTCTTTATAAACTTGATCGCTGTAATCATATAGACGTTGCCATATTAAGCGGTCGAAAATGTATTTATCACCGTCTTTATAAAGCATTTTAAAGTTAGCTAATGACAAATAACTGCCAGTTTCATTGGCTAATATTTCGTTTTTACAGCTTACAAAATCATCAGCGTTTGGACACAAAGACATTAATGCAAACGTAATGCTATTGTCGCTTTCGAGTTGCCAGTATGCGTTTGGTGTGAAATAAGCAGCGTCTGTCTCCCCAAAACTAGAGTTGAAATAGTAGCTGCCCTTTCCATCGTCGTTAATAAACCAAAATACTTTATTATTTCCGATGATAAAGTCTTGGCGTAAGTAGCTAAATACCTCTTTGTAATCAGCTAATGTGATATTGGTTTCGTCTATGACTTCTAATAGCTCGTAGGCTAGGCGTGCTTGGCGCTCTTCTTTATTACGTTCAAGCGCATAAAGCATTTTACCTGTGTGCATTGTAAAAAATTGCAATGATGTATCTGAGCCATTGCCTGTTAACTTTATGGTTTCGCCATTATTATCTAAGGTGTAATGCCACTTAAATGAATCGTTGTTTTTTGGTGTGTTAAACGTGACGGTCGCTTGGTTAGCAGCTGTTATAGCAAAGTGTGTAGGCACATAGCGTAATGTTAAACCCTCGCCAGTGTCTGCAATCTTATTATCTAAACGGCCTGTATAACGTGTGCCAATTTCAAGGTTGGGTACTGCGGTTGGTGTAATACGGCGAAATGTGCCGATCGATGTTTGCGTTTGCATTGCGGCAACAAGCTCTGCTGACTCAGCTATTTGGCTTGGGGTTATTTCATCGTGATAAGTTAAATTGTGGCTTACTTTTACGACCAAAAAGTCATCAAATTGCGCAATAATTTCTGCATCTATTAAGTTTAAGTCAAATGCAACATTAAACTCGTAGCCATCTTTGTGTAATTGCGACGTGTTATACGTATTAACAAGCGTGTCGCTAGTAATTGTAAGTTGTGTGCCATTAAGCATCGCCGAAAAATCGGCATAAGGTTGGAATAGTGTTTTTCCTGAGGGAGTCGGCACTGAGCTGGCTAACACAAACTCAAAGTAGCTTTCTTCTGCTTCTGTATTCAAATGATTTACAGTGTGAAATGTACTCACACGGGTATCAACATAATAGTGTGAGCGTAATTCAGGCTGTGTTTTATACAATGTAACTACGTCGCCTTTGTCTTCAGATACATTAAAAAACTCAACACGCAGTGCATCATCACGCTTAGCCAAAACATCAATTTCAATCAATGCTTTTTGAGAACAGTCCAAAACACAGTCAATAGCGTGTGTGTTTAACGCTACCACGTCAGGATTTGACCATTTAAAAGCACTTAGCTCACCATTGTGTGATAGAACGCCGCTATCTTTCGAGGCAAAAATGAGTTGAATGCTCGCATCCTTAGTGTGCCAATTACCGATTATATCGTCATCGCTTAACGTTATAGATTGCCATGCTTCGCGATTTTCAGCGACATTCACAATGAGCGTATACTGATTAGTCGCTTTGCCATCCGACACCTCAACCGTAAATGTATGGTTCGCAATATCGAACAAACTGGGTTCAATTTTAAAGGTGACTTGGTTATTTTTGCTAGAGAGGTTCAGCCATTCTGGCTTATCAATGATTGTTGCAGTGATTGTATCGTTTTGCTCATCTTTTACATCAACCACTAAGGTTGCAGGCTCAAGTGCTTTTGTATTTATTGTTAATGAGCCAGACAATGTAGGTGCGGTATTTTGTACTACTTTATCATCTGGTTTTTTATCTGTTGATGAGCCGCCACAGGCCGTGAGCGCAAGCGTCAGTGCCGATACGCCAAGGAACTTTTTCATTTACATCCTAAAAATTTGTTATGTTTTGTAAGGGAGATGTAAATTACCTAAAGTGGGTAAGTAGGTCAAAGGTATTATGTAACTGAACGTAAACAAAAAGGTGAGCTAAATAGCTCACCTGTATAAAAAGGGGTTATGACTCTTGTTGTGCAACATGGTCCATATATTCGTCAAATGTGCCCTGAAAATCGATGATCTGTTTGTCCTTAATATCGATAATGCGGGTTGCCAATGACGAAACAAACTCACGGTCGTGGCTCACAAAAATAAGCGTGCCTTCGTAATCTTTTAACGCATTGTTAAGCGCTTCGATGGCTTCCATATCCATGTGGTTCGTGGGTTCATCCATTACGAGTACATTAATGTCTTGCATCATTAATTTACCAAATAACAAACGGTTTTTCTCACCACCAGAACAGTTGCGCGCCTTTTTGTTGGCATCGTCTGCGGTAAATAACAAACGCCCTAGCATGCCACGCACCATTAAATCGTTATGCTTGGCTGTGCGCCACTGCGACATCCAGTCGAATAGGGTTAAGTCGTTATCAAAGTCTTTAGTGCTGTCTTGTGGGCAGTAACCAACGCTTGCATTTTCTGACCATTTAACAACCCCTTCGTTACTTTGAAGTTCGTTCACTAAGCAGCGTAAAAACGTCGTTTTACCCACGCCGTTTTCACCAATAACAGCCAGTTTTGCACCCGCTTCAAGTAATAAGTCGCCGCCGCTGAATAAGGTTTCGCCGTCAAAGCCATGGCCTAACTTAGTGAGTTCAAGTGCTTGGCGGTACATTTTTTTGCCTTCGTCAAAGTACAATGACGGGCTCATACGGCTTGATGATTTAACTTCATCTAGCTTAATTTTATCCATACGTTTAGCACGTGAACTCGCTTGCTTCGCTTTAGAGGCGTTAGCGCCAAAGCGGTTTACAAAGTCTTGAAGCTCATCGATTTCAGCGCTTTTCTTCGCATTTTCGGCCAGTAATTGTTCGCGTTGAAGGCTAGATGCCTCAATAAACTTTTCGTAGTTACCCGGGTAAATGCGCAGTTCGCCATAATCAATGTCGGCCATGTGCGTACAAACCGAGTTTAAAAAGTGACGGTCGTGCGAAATAATAATCATCGTACACTTACGTTGGTTAAGCTCATTGGCTAACCAGTTAATGGTGTAAATGTCTAAGTTATTGGTTGGCTCATCAAGAAGCAAAATATCAGGATTAGCAAACAGCGCTTGTGCTAATAACACACGCAGTTTCCAACCCGGTGCTACATTGGCCATTAACCCGTAATGAAACGCTTGTTCAATACCAGCTTGAATTAAAATTTCTTCAGCGCGGCTTTCTGCCGTGTAACCATCCATTTCGGCAAAGATACTTTCAAGCTCTGCGACCTTCATGCCGTCTTCTTCGCTCATTTCTGGTAATGAGTAAATGCGGTCACGCTCTTGCTTTACTTTCCAAAGCTCTGTATCGCCCATTATTACCGCATCAACCACTGTGTATTGCTCAAACGCAAATTGGTCTTGGCTTAGCGTTCCGACTTTTAAGCCTGGTGTAATCGACACGTTGCCTGAAGAAGGGGTAAGTGCACCACTTAAAATTTTCATAAAGGTTGACTTGCCGCAACCATTTGCGCCAATTAAACCATAGCGGTTACCGTTACCAAACTTGGCTGAAATGTTTTCGAACAACGGCTCTGCGCCAAATTGCATGGTGATATTTGCGGTTGAGATCAACGAATTATTCCTAGAAAAATACTGACAGGGTTATGGTGCAAAACTGCGAAAATAAACAAGCAATAGGGTAAATAATAGGCCGCGGATTATACAGATCCACCCACCGGAAGGCTATTAAATTTATATGAATACTAACGAGGAAAGATTAGAGCTAATAAAACAGACTTTATTGCCCTATATGCACCCTACACAGTTTAAACAGTGTAGGCGTGAAATTTATTTCGTGCGAAAAGTTCAATCGGTAGCAATGGCTCTACATCGCGTATTTAGTCCGCACCTCGCTCCTCGAATTTCGTACCTCGCATTACCCTTTTAGCTGCTCGCACTTCGCAGCTCGCATTTCGTTGCTCGCACTTAGCACTTAGCACTTCGTAACTCGCTCCTCGTATCTCGCATTACGCTTTTAGCAGCTCGCACTTCGCACCTCGCACCTCGCACCTCGCACTTCGTAACTCGCATTTCGTAACTCGAATTTCGCTCCTCGTAACTCGCAGCTCTTAGCTCGAATTTCGTAGCTCGAATTTCGCAGCTCGCATTTCGTAGCTAGCACTTAGCACTTCGTAGCTCGCACTTCGTAACTCGCACCTCGTAACTCGCACCTCGTAACTCGCACTTCGCACCTCGCACTTCGTACCTCGCACCTCGCACTTCGTACCTCGCACCTCGAATTTCGTAGCTCGCACTTCGTAACTCGCATTTCGTAGCTAGCACTTAGCACTTCGTACTTCGCAGCTCGAATTTCGTAGCTCGAATTTCGCAGCTTATGCTAATTCAACAAACTAAAATCGACCTCGGGTAGGCATTCAAATCCTGGGCGAGCAAATAAATACCCTTGCATTAAACTGACGCCAGCACTGCGCAGCCATTGGTATTCTTCAATACATTCAATGCCCTCGGCAAGAGGTGTTATATTAAGCTCTTCGAACATTGCAATACAGTGGCTAACAATTGTTTGGCGTGCTTTATCAAGGTGAATATCGCGAACTAACTCCATATCAAGCTTAATAATATTACTTTGGAAATCGGCCAATAAATTTAACCCTGAGTAACCAGAGCCAAAATCGTCGGTCGCAGTAATAAATCCAAGTGATTGATAATATTCAATAACGCGTTTTATATGAGCGGTGTCTTCGACTTGTTCAACTTCGGTAAACTCGAACATTATTTGCTTAACAGGAAAGTTGTATTTTTGGGCGGCTGCTAGCGTCGTTTTAATACAACGCTCAGGTTGATAAATCGCATTAGGTAAAAAGTTAATACTTAAAATAGACGGTAACGCTAGCTTTGCAGCAAGAGAAATGGCTTTAACACGGCACAGTTGATCAAATGTGTAACGGTTATCGTCATTAACCTGAGAAATAACAGAATAAGCCGACTCATTATTAGGGCCTCTCACTAAGGCTTCGTAACCAAAAATATTCTTTGCGGAGCAGTCAATAATAGGTTGAAAAGCCATGGTGAAGTCAAAGCCTAGTTCTAAGTTGTCTTCACACTGTTTACAGCTTACTTGCTGGCAATTAGTTTGGTTAGTGCGCATTTTTTACCTATTTATTAAGTACTCTCTTATATAATAGTGCTAGTAAATTCGTAAATGTGCAATGTTCTCGTCTGTATTGTTTTACATAGGTTGTTGTAATCTTTTAGTTCTGTGTGGTGCTGCTCGCTTAAGTACATTGCTACAAGCCTTTAACTAGCAGAACACACTGACAATAAAAAACTGACAAAAGAACAATTGATAATAAAGCTGCTGATAACAGATCAATCGATTAAAAAATGTTTCTCACAGTGAACCTTTAACAGTGCACTTAAAACGCAATGCAGCTTAAAAAGTCGTTTTTAAAAACAGCTTACTCGCTGTGCTCATGCCAGAAATAACGCGGCTTTTAGCCTTAAACGCACCGTATTTTTTATGCTCAGGCATGATTTATTTTACGCATTGATTAAAAAATAACTTGCAAGCCTACCTACTGGTAGGTAATATCCTCAGCATGAACACGACATATACAAACATACTGCAACACGCCGATGCGCTTATTCAAAGCAATGGTTTCCATGGTTTTAGCTATGCAGACCTTGCAAAAGAGCTCGATATTCGCAAAGCGAGTATCCACCATCATTTTGCAACCAAAGCCGATTTGGGGATTGCGTTTTGTCAGTTAAAATGCGAGCAGCTAAAGCAGCTAGAATCACACTTAAAAACGCTGCCATCAGCCAAAGCACGTTTACAAGGTTATTTTGCTGTGTTTCAAAGTTGTGCGAACGATGGGCAAATGTGTGGTATTTACGCCATGCAAACCGACTTGCGACTCATGGCCGAACCGCTGCAAAAGCAGGTATTAAAAATGGCTGATCTTGAGCTAAATATACTCAGTGATATTTTGCAAGTCGGACTTGATAACGGTGAGTTTAATTTTAAACCGACTGCTTATCAGCAAGCGGTCATTATATGTTGCGCAATAAAAGGCGCACTTATGCTAAACCGAAGTGAGCATCATGCTGGTTTGTTTAATCAAACGTGTGATGCATGGATTGAGATGCTGGCCTAGTTCAGCACTCAAAAAATTTTACCTAGCAAGCCTAGCTACTAGTAGGTTAAATAAAGGAGAGCTGTTATGGCTTTTACGAATACACAATTAACAACGTTTAACGCCCTTGGTGAAAAGCTAGAAAAAGCAGGTGTGCCGCTTATCTACATTACACTCGGTATCATCTATATTTGGTTTGGTGGTATTAAGTTTTCTGCGGGGCAGGCTGAGGGCATGTACGGCATGATAGCTAATAACCCACTGGTTTCGTGGATGTATGCCCTTTTCTCAAAGCAAGGCCTGGTAAACTTTTTAGGTTCGCTTGAAATTATCATCGGCTTATTATTTTTCGCACGCTTTATTAACCCCGCTTTATCGGTGCTTGGTGGGCTGTTATCCATGGCGTTATTTACAGTAACCATTAGCATGATGGTGTTTTTATCAGGTATTACGAGCGATGTCGGTTTTCCTGTATTGAGCTTTGTGGGTGAGTTTTTATTAAAAGATATAGGGTTGTTTGCAGCGTCGTTGTTTGTTGCTGGTAACAGCTTAAAAGCGTTAGTTGCAAAGCAAAACGCCCAGTAATGCCCGTGTAACATAAAGGTCCGAAAGGGCCTTTTTTCGTTTCAATGTCTCGTCCTGAAATGTGTTTACACATTTAGGACTTATTATGACCAAGTCAAATAATACACCGATCAAACGAACACAACGAGATTATTCATTAGGCTTTAAATTACAAGTTGTCGACGCTGTAGAAAAAGGCGATATGACTTATAAACAAGCCCAAAAAATTTATGGCATACAAGGTCGCTCAACTGTGCTTACTTGGTTGAGAAAACACGGTAAGATGGATTGGACTCAATCACCTAAGATGACTATGCCTAAATCACCTAAAGCCAAAGAAAGCCCCGCACAAAAAATCAAGCG
>NZ_JAJJZF010000049.1:0-7346 GCF_020966275.1 Pseudoalteromonas sp. MB41
TAGGAATTCAATAGCAGTATCAAAGAGGTAACGCGGCTCCAGCCAGGCATTGCCCACCTGAACAAGGTGGTCGAAAAGAGAATTGAAGTGCTGACTTTCGTCCCATTTGTGATAACCAGCAAGGTCTAATACTTTTGCGTAGAGTCGATCTTTTTGTTTTTGTGAGGGAGTGAATGGTCTGAGCCCCTTGCCGCCAAGCAGCTCTTTACTGATGAACATTAAATCCTTAGAAACCTGCGAGTAAGCGATATCTAGGATGACGGGCTTTGATTTAAAGTATCCCAAAATCGCGACAAAGTAACATCTATGAGCTCTGAGACGAATTGACCGAAAAACTGCCAATTCCCCATCGTTCAGAGAAAAATACAGACGTTGTTCTTCGATTGAAAAAATGGGTGGGGAATAAAGATCTGCCTGTTCTGCTCTCGTGAGAATAGAAATTTCGTTTTTGATGGCCATATCAGGGCTGTTCCGTATTAAATGTACGATATTTACCTAATTTGCCACACTTATAAGTAGTAACCTACCTCCACAGCCATTTATTAGTGTGGTCTACAGAGGATTATGTCTTTTTAGAGGGGGAAATCCCCAGAACCCCATAATGGCATCTGCTTTTGCGGTTAGTTCGTCGTCGCTATGCTGTTTTTTTGCGGATGAAAAATGCTTTAAAAAAACGTCTGCCATAGGCGTAAACAACTCATTCACTTTTTCAGCGACAAGCTTATCTTTCCCGCCCAGCTCACTGGCGGCATCACAAAGGAGACATCCCCTTGAGGTGCTATCATCGGTACTTGCGTGGGCGATAGCTTTGTCTAAAACCTGTTGGTATCCGGTAACGAGACTTTTAGCGCTTGTCATAATGCTCACCACCTCGGTAATTTCTTTGTGGCCATAGTGTTCAAGCGCTTTAAAAAAAAGTGTTCGCTTATCGGTATAGGCATTGTACAAGCTACCACGACGAATTAGCGTAGCTTGCTCTAAATCTTCAGTGGACGTAGCCGCGTAGCCTTTTTGCCAGAAAACCAGCATTGCGCCGCTGAGCACGGTTTGTTCATCAAACTTTCTAGGTCTGGCCATTGATTTTACGACTCTTAATTAGTTTTTATATAAATATACCAAAATAACTTTATAAAGTAGAGAAGTGAGTTTATATTGGTATGAACGTTCAAAAATAAAATAAAGGCTCATAGCATGGCTATATTCACTTTACGCACCACCTTAATCGCAACTATTTTTGCCCTATGTACAGCTGCTTCCAGTGCCGTTACACTGGACGATGTAGTTGACGATGATGGGATACCACAGTTACCAGAAAACTTCAGGAGTTGGGAGTTTCTTGGTGCTTTTTCCGGTCTTGCAGCGGATAAAAATGGCTCCCATGAAATGCATACTGTTTATGCCAGCCCAGGCACAGTTGAATACTATCAACAAAATAATGCGTACCCTGATGCAGCAATACTCGTAAAAGAAGTGCTTGAGACAGACACAGAGAACTTAACCACTGGACGCATTTCCTATGCGACCAAAACCAAAGGTTGGTTTGTTTGGATTAAAGATAGCAAAGGTCGATTCCCAGAAAGTAAGTTGTGGGGGGATGGTTGGGGCTGGGCATTTTATGCCGCAGGTGATAAACCCAAACTGCAAACCACCGACTATAAAACCGATTGTTTAGGCTGCCATGTACCGGCAAAAGACACAGATTACTCCTATGTTCGTGGATATCCTGTGCTTGAAATAGAGCCTATGTCTGGCGGCCAAAATAAATCAGCCGACAATAAAGAAGCTAGCGAATCGCCCCATGAATAACGTTTCGCTAAACGCCTTAAAATAGTAATTTATGGCAGGCAACGAAGCTTTTTTATAGGGATAACAAGTACCCTATGCAAATACGTTTGCCAGATTTGTTGAACAGAAATAGACGATATGTATCAATTTCTGTTCAACAAATAATCTGCGAAGTAATGATTCTTATCGGTAAACTTGGCCGCGATTGAAAAGTCAGTTTGCTGTAACAACCCACAGACAATCTCATCATTATATTTACGCGAAATTTCGGTGTGGATTTTTTCACCGGCGTGAAAATGATAGGTTTTTCCGATGGCATTAATGTCGACGGATTGATCGCATCCACTCAATAAATAGCTTTTAGCTATGCCTTCGTTTTCATCGTACTCAGGCGCATGTGCAAATCCACCCGGGTCAAAATTGGCCCCCAGCTCAGCATTCATACGATGCAAAAGGTTGATATTAAACGAACGCGTGATACCGCTTTCATCGTTATAAGCTGGCAAGACAATATCAGCCGGTTTAATCAAATCTGTGCCCAGTAACAGTTTGTCATTTTTGCTTAAATTGGCGCCCAGTTGATAAAGAAAATCACTGGCGATGGCGTCTGACATATTGCCAATATTTGAACCTAGAAACAGTACAATTTTGGGATGATGACTGTCTTTTACCGAGCCCAACATATCAAAATAATCACCATGTTTTGGTATAACAGATACGTGGGGCAAGGCTTGCTGTAATGATTTTTCGAGTTGATCTAATGCATTTTGAGAAATATCAACTGGCATGTAATCAAATTGATACCCTTCATCACTTAGGGCTGCAAGCAGTTTACGCGTTTTACTACCGTCCCCGGCACCGAGTTCAATTAACTCAAAATAAACGTTTTTATCCGCTTGGAATGACTCGATGAGAGCCAAGGTTTGCGTGCTAAATATTTCCATTTCGCAGCGGGTTAAATAATACTCGGGCATCTTCATGATCTGCACAAAAAGCGCGTCGCCTTTTTTATCATAAAAATATTTAGACGGAAGCGTTTTTTCACTTTGACTCAAGCCAGCATCGACGTTATTCGCGAACTCTTCAATCATCTTATTTGTCTCTTGGTTATCATTTAAGCTGACCTGCTTATTTAACTAAGCGGATACCAGAATATTGCCACTGAAAATGTGGCTGAAAAAAGTTTCGGTACGTGGATCTCGAATGCTGTTCTGCGCTGGCAACAGACGCACCACGTAACACCATTTGATTCACCATAAATTTACCGTTGTACTCCCCCACGGCACCATCACTCACTTTAAAGCCCGGATAGGCTAAATACGCCGATGAGGTCCATTCCCAGCGCTGGCCCCACGTAAACTGGCTTGAGGCGACTTCCCATTCAAACTCAGTGGCCAAACGCATTTTCTTCCAGTTAGCAAACGCATTAGCTTCGTAATACGAAACGTGCGACACGCTTGCCTGTTTATCAATGGGTTTCAGCCCCGCCAACGTAAAGTAATACCACTGACCTTGCACACATTTCCAGTACAAAGGACACGTGATTTGCTTGTTCTCTATCCACGTCCAGCCATCGTCTAACCAATAGTTAAAAGTGGTATAACCGCCGCTTTCAATAAACTCAATATACTCACCATTAGTCACCAAACAGGCCGCAATCTCAAAATGCTGCAAGTAAACTTTATGTCGCCCTCTTTCATTATCAAAACAAAAACTCTCGTCTGCATGGCCTATTTCATAAACGCCTTCATCAATGCTTAACCATTGCTCAGGGGTTTCGACAGCGTTACTGCATTGGCTTACCAGATTAAAATCTGGTCGATACACAGGGTAGATAGGATTTAACGACAGGGTGTATTTTAAATCCGTTAATAACAGTTCTTGATGTTGTTGCTCATGGTTTATACCTAAGGTCACCAGGGCGTTAATTTCATCACTGACATCAGTGCTGAGCAAACGTACCATGTGCTCGTCGACATAATGACGATATTGATAAACCTGTTCAACAGTAGGTCGCGTGATAAGGCCACGCTGGGCGCGTACGGCTTTTTCGCCGACGCTTTGGTAATAGCTGTTAAACAAAAAAGTAAAATGCCCATCTAGTACCGCATAACCCGCCACGAACTTAGTCAGGATCATCTCTTCAAAAAACCAACTTGTATGGGCTAAGTGCCATTTGGGCGGACTAGTAAAATCAACCGCTTGAGGAATATAGTCTTCTACGTTGAGCGGGGCGCAAAGCGACTCAGTATATTGCCGTGTTTGCTTATATTGGGCTAATAACATGGTACTACACCTTAAAAAATAATAGCTTGGATCTCAAGTAAGATTAACTATGCCGCTGGGGAATGGCTTGGGATGTCCATTTTTCATTGGCTCATGTGTTAATCAATATCTGCCGATAACCGTGTCGAGCAAATCATCTAGTTCAGCAAAACGCCCAGTGCTAGGCCAATTACGTTAACGATCCCTGATATTAACGGCTTACTTGTGGCAGTAATAGCGATGAAACTAATTCCTGCGCCAAACACAGTACAATTCAATATTACGCTTTAATTCTTTCAAATCAGATAGTTGGCCTTCTTCGACCGTTTGTTTAAGTTGATATTTGGCATCTTCACACCTTTCACCTAATGGTTGATAAATATCGTTTCTTTCGACTTTAGAACGATCCGCAGAAGCCAATTTTGACTGAGTGCAGGCACTCAAACCCAACACTAAAAAACAGGTTAATAACAGCGTATTACGCATAAAATCCTTAATGGCTAAACATAAAAATCAGGCAAAAACTGATGAAAACGCACGTTGACTTGGTCAAACAGAGCGCCTCACAGAGACCTAAGGCTCTTCAATCAAAGGGTAACAATACATGCCTATTATGGCAATCGACGACCTATAAACCTTATTGTTTATCTGGCCGTTTACTTCCACAAGCTAGTGTCATTGACCGGCAGGTGGCTGCCATAATTCAACTTTATTTCCTTCTGGATCGATGACCCAAGCAAACTTACCATATTCAGAGTCTTCAATCTTATCGAGAACATTGCACCCTTCAGCTTTGAGCACATCGACTAACGCATAAAGATCATCTACGCGGTAATTAATCATAAATGAAGCATTGCTTGGGCTAAACTGCTCGCCGTCTTGAGACCCAACAGACCAGACAGTCGTTCCACCAACGGGCTTGCCGTCCGAGTCTGACCAACTGAATGCGGTACCTCCCCAAGCCTGAACATCAATGCCCAGTGACGTTTGTACCAAGCTTGTAACTGAGGTGCATCTTTCGCTTTAAAGAAAATACCGCCTATACCAGTAACGCGTTTCATGTAGACCTCCACATGTGGTGTGTAATTGTTCAGTTGCCCATCGCCACTCAACACTGCGGCGAACTGAATTCAGGTTTAAAACATCTTTTACAGTCAGTTTGAGCTTACTATTTTCCATAGTGTGTGAATAACAAAAATCACAAACAACACAAGTGTCGGGTAAAAAGTGACTGCAAAACCAAACGCTCTGGCTGCAGCGCCATTTTTATAACCCTTAAAGAATAACGTACGGCCCAATGCAAAAAGTACCGAGCACAAAGGTATTGCGGATAAAACAGAAACCGGCATTACCAAGCACCATGCTGTGTATACAATGATGGCAACAACAAACTGCTCTAAGGTATTTTGTAGCAGGCTTTGCAGGACTAAAGCATTTTCAGAACCCCGTGTTAACCCACTACCATCAATATCATCAGGACTAAAAAAGCGTAGCTTAGCCAATCGACCGATTGACACCAGCAGAAATCCAGTAGGCAGAATAATGGATAGCCCTAGCACGTCAAACCTGCCCTGAATATCGCCGATTAAGGCATTGGAGAATGGATCGAAATAAGTGCTTAGCATAATCGTCAATATGGACAATGTCATCGCTGATGCCATACCTTTCAATACACCTAATTGGGGTTCTGGGGATTTCCCCCTCTAAAAAGACATAATCCTCTGTAGACTACACCAATAAATGGCTGCGGAGGTGGTTTACTTTCAGCTTGGAGCCTAATCATCCACTATCGGCCTTGTTATTTCGCCAATATTGGGCAATTTCCCAGTATTAGTGAAGTTATACGTTCCGCTTAAGTTGATATTTTGCCACGCAACGGGCGAAACAGCACGAGTGATACCCGCTTTCTCTTCATCTCCTCTCGCTTCAAAGTGTCCCAGCAGATGACTCAGTATCGCGGAGTTGAAGTAGATGATCGCGTTGGCAAGCAATCTTGCACATTCATTCCAGATAGCGATTTCACTCTCGTTTTTGCCTCGGAACTGATCGCCATTCACCGACGCAATAGCCCGTCTCAGGAAGTGCCACGCTTCTCCCCGGTTAAGGGCACGCTGAACGTACTGCCGCAAACTGGCATTGTCTATGTAATCCAGTAAATATTGCGCTTTGACCAGTCGATTATACTCCGTCAGCGCCTGTAATGTCGGGTGCCCCGAAGGATAACCAGACAACTTTCTTACCAGCATTGCCTGTGTCGTTCGCTTTGTCTGAAGTGACAGAACAATGCGCCTAATATCCTGCCATCCCGTTTCGATGACATTCGTCCTGATGGGCTTTTTCAGGGCAAGGTTGGTGCCGCCGTGTTCATTTTCAGTTACGTCAAACAGATCATTGATGACACTACTGAACTGCGCGTATCGCGGTGCAAAACTGTAACCGCATAGATCCAGTAAGGCGAAGTTAACATGATTGACACCGTGTGTATCTGTCGAGAGTACGTCAGGTTTGATTTCACTGCTGTTGGATTGTAACAGGTCATAAATATAGTGTGATTCGTGCTCGTTGGAACCGATGATCCGAGCATTGAGGGCGCTGTGGTTGGCCACCAGTGTCATGGCCGTGATCCCTTTGTTGGTGCCGAAATACTTAGAGGAGTACCGGGTTTTAAAGGTTTCCAGATGGGTTTCGAATTTCTGACCATCCGCACTGGCATGCAGCTGGTCCTCCTGAATATGGTAGTGGCGGAAGATGGGTAGCGCTGCAACCGCATTATTGATCACATCGCTGGCATCATGCAGCGTTTCAGGCCGGATATAGTTGGCCTGCACCGTACTCAGGTGTTCATAGCTTCGATCGGAGATCTGCGCCATGCCATACACACCACGGTGAGTGGCGTTGGCAATCAGAATGGCCAGTAAATCATCCTGATGAGTGAACCCTTGTTTTTGTATCGGAAGTACATGAGTCAGACATTTCATGAACCCGGTTTCGCGCTCTACATACCGCAGTACATCCGCGATATCGACCGGTTGCATTCGCTTAAAAAAGGGATTGTTGACCAGAGATGTAGCGCTTTTGGTCGGCAGACGCCAGCGGGTACCGGTACGATTTTTCATGATCACATTTCGATTGTCTCCCTCATCAATATGGAGAGCAACGTCTTTGAGTGCACTTTCCAGCCGGTGTTGTTTCTCCTGTAACAATAACTCTGCGGGCTGTTTTAGTCTGTCCAGTGTTGATGAGGCCAGCAAGGTATCCTGCGATGTCTGGGGGATCAGGTCGTCTTCCAGTGCGCG
>NZ_JAJJZF010000005.1:0-179434 GCF_020966275.1 Pseudoalteromonas sp. MB41
GCAAATAAAATAGCAAGAATAGCTTGGTCTGTAATGACCACGAAGAAGCCTTTTGAAATTAGAGTTTAAGTCAGTTTGCATATGATAATTAATGATGACAAAACGGTTAGACCACCAGATTGAAGACCTTGTGGACAGTTCAGCAAGAAAAATGCTTTCTCGTTTTTGAGGACAATCTGGCGCAGATCTCATCGTAGAGCTGGGACTAATGTTAGTCTCTAATAGACTCTGAATACATTAGCGCAAACCATCTCCGTTATTTTAGTTATTAACTTGCAAAACGGGGCGTACCATACATTCTGTCCAGTGATGAGTTAACATCAATCTAGCAGCATTTAAGCTTTAAAGAATTATAAAAATAGGCCGATACAAAACCATATCACTGAAACAGGGACGTGTTATGAAGGTTATTTCTGAAAATTTACCGCAACCACTAAATAATCAAAATGTGACATTAGAATCACCCAACAATGGAGAGGCTCTTTTAAATACTGAGCTGAAAAAGTTGGCGGATGACATATATCACCAAAGCGAGCCACCTGAACTAGAGCAAACATATAGCAAGCCACAGACAATGACCGCGAGCAAAATAGACATGACTAAAACGGTTGATGACTTTATGTATGAACTTGCTGTTGCGACTGGCGAATTATATATGCCTGGTGGGAGTGTACCAAAGGCTGTGGAAAAAATGCTTTCTCCTTACGATGCATTACTCTCAGATATAAATAATCAAGCGCCTTCATTGGCCTATAAAAATTGGGGAATATCAATAAACCAATCTGGTACTTTAGAAGCGACTGGTTCGATTACAGACCTTGAAAAAGAGTACTTAGAAGAAAAACTAAATGGTTCGGAGGAATTAGTAAGTGCTATAAAGGATTTTAAATCTAATTATTTGAAATATATCGGACCTGAATCCCGGGGCTATGGAAGGTATGATGTTACGAATGATAATTTTGCCGATGTCTTCGATTTTAGAGAAATGCTTGAAAGCTCAAGGAGCAATGACGACTTTAAAAGGACGTGGGAGTATGAAACAAATTGGTTAAAGTTGACTGATAACATCTTGTCACAGTTAAAACGCAGCGCTTCGAGATATTAGCCATTTTAAAATGGTTTATTTGGCATTGTAATTGGCCACAAAGCGATCATTTAACAATGTCATATTAGGCTTGCTTTAACTATCAAGTTTGGCACTGAGACATATCTAACGATTAAACCTTAATTGATGAATAACTAACATTATTTATTTGGCGTAGTTACGTGTAATGCAAACTCATTCTTTACTGGCGAGTACCGATTAACGCATCTTTGTGCAAAAACGCGCTGCCGTGAGTTTTTCTCAAAGCTGAAATTTAATGTCTTTTTTCTTAACTGAAATTTCAAAATAATTGCCCCACATGTTTATAAATGCCTAACTTATAGGCACATCCTCGAGATTTTTCCTTTATTTTTGCCCAACATAAACGAATTGTTACAGCTGTCATATTTTTGTATTTTTTACGCAACACGCTTGTCATTTTTCATCGTTAGACTTTCGCTCATTAAAACAACCCCACTAGCAAATTAAGCTAATTTAACGAGTAAAGGTGTATGCGATGAAAGGCGTTAAACCACTGATTTTAGCAGGTATTGTAGCGGCATCTGCAGCAGTACATGCAAACGATCTAGATAAAGTAATTGATAAAAGTAGTGAGATAAATAAATCTGCTGCGCAATCACAAACTAAAATCGACAAGATTGCAGATTCAATGCAAGGTCGTTTACAACAGTTCAAAGCCCTAAACAAAGAAATTGACGGTTTAACTGTTTATAACGCACAACTTACCAAGCAATTAAATAACCAGATTGCTGAAATGGACGCGTTAAACGAGTCTATGGATCAGGTATCGGTTATCGAGCGTCAAATCACGCCGTTAATGATGCGCATGATCACAGGCCTTGACCAATTTGTTGCACTGGACGTGCCTTTCTTAACTGAAGAACGTAGCAAGCGTATTGCATCATTAAAAGAAATGATGGACCGCGCAGACATCACATCAAGTGAAAAATTCCGCCGCTTACTGGAAGCCTACCAAGTAGAAGTTGATTACGGTCGTACTATCGAAGCGTACACCGCATTACTTGATGTTGATGGTCAAGAGCGCGAAGTTGACTTTTTACGTATCGGCCGTTTAGAGCTTATTTATTTAACACGCGACGGCAAAAAAGCAGGTAGCTGGGATAAAGAAACAAAATCGTTTGTTGAATTACCCGATTCTGCAATCAGTCAAATTAGTAAAGGTTTACGTATCGCGCGTAAGCAACTTGCCCCAGATATGTTAACACTGCCAGTCCACGCTGCTGAATAAGAGGTTTGAGATGAAATTATTAACGACAATGACAAAAATGGCCGTGTTTGCAGCTGGCCTTGGTTTTGCGGGTAGTAGCTTTGCTGCTGAGCCAATGGATTTAGACTCATTACTAAAAACATTAGAGCAAGGTAAAGCACAACAAAGCGCTGAGAATAAACAACGTGAGCAAGCGTTCATGGCGCGCCAAAACGAACAAGTGCAAATGCTTAAAGATACACAAGCAAAGCGTAATGCCATGCTTAACGAGTCGGAGCGTTTAGAAACGCAGTTTGAAGAAAACGAAGTAAAACTTGCTAACTTAACCGAGACACTTTCAAACCGCATGGGTTCACTTAAAGAGCTATTCGGTGTGTTACAGCAAGTTGCGGGTGACTCAAGCAACAAATTCATGACCTCTGTTGTTTCTGCTGAGCTACCAGGTCGTAGTAACTTCATGGATGAGCTTGCTCAAAAAATGGGGTCAACGTCGAAGCTTGCTTCAATCGATGATATTGAAAAAGTATGGTTTGAATTACAACGCGAAATGACTGAGCAGGGTAAAGTGTCTCGCTTTACGACGGATGTTATTGTTGAAGGTGGCAGCAAAGCACAAAAAGAAGTGGTGCGTGTTGGTGCATTTAACTTAATCGCGGATGGTAAATACCTAGAGTACACGCCAGCGACCAACACAATCAGCCAGCTTACTCGCCAACCAAGCAGTCGATACACAGCGACGGCATCGGATCTTCAACAAGCTAACTCAGGTGTTGTGCCGTTTGCACTTGACCCAACAGGTGGTTCAATCTTAGGTCTTTTAGTTCAAGCTCCAGACACCGAAGAGCAAGTTCACCAAGGTGGTACTGTCGGTTACATCATTTTAGGTGTTGGTTTAATTGCCTTATTAATCGCACTTGAGCGTTTTGTATCACTGATGATTATGGGTGGCAAAATCCGTCGTCAGCTTAAAGACACGGTTGCACGTGATGACAACCCACTTGGTCGTGTAATGAAAGTGAAAGATCAATACCCAAATGTAGCGTACGACACTCTTGAGCTTAAATTAAGCGAAGCAATTATTCGTGAAATGCCAAAAATTACCCGTAACCTAACGCTCATTAAGATTATTTCTGTGGTAGCTCCGTTATTGGGTCTACTTGGTACGGTAACCGGTATGATTAATACCTTCCAGGCTATTACTTTGTTCGGTACAGGTGACCCTAAACTAATGGCTGGTGGTATTTCTCAGGCACTTGTAACAACAGTACTGGGTCTGGTTGTGGCTATTCCAACGGTATTTTTATACACACTTCTTAACACGCGCTCTAAAAACATGCTGTTAATTTTACAAGAGCAAAGCGCAGGTATCATTGCAGAGCGAAGCGAGAAAGGAGCGTAAATCATGGTGCTATTGATTGATGCAATCAATGCTCTACGTGATTTCCTCGACACGGGTGGCCAAGTTCTCTTGGTCATCGGGGTCCTCATCTTCGCGATGTGGTTATTGATACTTGAGCGTTTTATGTATTTCTTTGGTGGCTTTAAACGCTACAAGAAAGACGTAAAAAGCACTTGGAACAATCGAGCAGAGCGTAACAGCTGGAACGCAGAGCAAATTCGCCAAGCGATGATTTCACGCGCTGGCATGCAACTAAATAATAACCTTGCGCTAATCAACGTAATGGTTGCGTTATGTCCACTTTTAGGTCTGTTAGGTACTGTTACCGGCATGATCGAAGTATTTGATGTAATGGCAATCACAGGCACAGGCAGTGCGCGTTCGATGGCGTCAGGGGTGTCTAAAGCCACTATCCCAACAATGGCGGGCATGGTGGGTGCACTTTCAGGGGTGTTTGCATCAACGTATTTACAACGTCGTGCAAAACGCGAAGTGCAATTACTTGAAGACAATATGGTCTTAGACCACTAAATGAATTTTAGGGTGATGTAAAACACCACCCACTAGGAGACAAATAATGAGAGCGCCACTAGGTAACTTATTTCAAGAAGACGATGCAGAAGAAATCAACATGACACCAATGCTAGACGTTGTTTTTATCATGCTTATTTTCTTCATCGTAACAGCATCATTCGTAAAAGAAGCCGGTATTGATGTTAACCGCCCTGAAGCGGCAACCGCTGTGAAAAAAGAGCGTGCCAACATTTTAGTTGCTATTTCAGACAAGGGTGAAATTTGGATTAACAAACGCCAAGTAGATATCCGTGCGGTACAAGCAAATATTGAGCGCTTAAAAGCTGAAAACCCTCAAGGTAGCGTGGTTATTCAAGCTGATAAAAAAGCCACAACCGATGTACTGATTAAAGTTATGGATGCATCGCGAGCTGCAGGCGCATTTGATGTGTCGATTGCTGCGCAAGAAGCATCATAAGGAATGTGAGCGATGCGTTATATAGTTGCATTAATCATCGCTGGTATCGTGACTGTCATGCTGTTTTTAGGCATGCAGGCACTGATCACCGGCGGTGAAGGGGCCATGTCTGAGCCAGTAAAAGGGAACGTACTTGATTTTGTTCGTCTGAAAAAAGAAGAGACAGTGCAAAAGAAAGAGCGTAAACCACAAAAGCCACCAACACCAAAAGAGCCACCACCGCCAATGGAATCACCGCAAATGCAAAACAGTGATCCCAATGCAAGCAATGCAAACTTTGACTTTGGTGCAAGCGTTGAAGCCGACGTTAACTTATCCGGTGGTTTAGCGCTCGAATCAAGCGACGGTGAATACTTACCCATTGTAAAGGTAGCGCCTGTATATCCGCGCCGAGCACTATCGCGTGGTATCGAAGGTTATGTGATTGTTGAGTTTACAGTAACCAAGCAAGGCACCGTGCGTGACCCTAAAGTGATTAAAGCGGAACCTGAGTCACTGTTTGACCGCGCTGCAATGGATGCTGCACTTAAATTTAAATATAAACCGCGCGTTGTTAACGGTGAAGCCGTTGAAGTAGCGGGCGTACAGAACAAAATTTCTTTCCAGATTAACGGTTAGAGAAGAGGAATGCGATTATGAAACCTTTAAAAGTTGCCGTGATTTGCGCGGCTGCTTTCACAAGTAGCCTTGTAGTACCAAGCGTTGTTAGTATGTTACCAGGGGTAACATTGGCTACAGCTTATGCCGAAGAGCAAAAAACCAAACGCGTACCTGCACTGCGTGAAAAAGTGTATAGCCAATTGGCGCGTGCTCAAAAGCTGGCTGATGATGGTGATGCAAAAGCGGGTCTTGCTGCCTTAGATAGCATAAAAGAGCGTTCATCAAGTATGAACTCGTATGAAATTGCCATGATGCATAATTTCTACGGCTTTATTTACTACAACGAAAACGATCTTGGTAAAGCAATTGCGTCGTTCGAAAAAGTAGTGGCAGAAGAAGAAATCCCTGAAACATTGCGCGTAAGCACCACGTTTAGTTTAGCGCAATTAGCGATGGCAAATAGTGACTACGATAAAGTAATTACGTATTTGGAACAGTGGGAGAAAATCAATGATAAGCCTAAAACAGATGCGTATTACGTATTAAAATCGCAAGCTTATTATCAGCTTAAAGATTATCAAAAAGGCATTGAAAACATAAACCTTGCTATTGCAGAAGCTGACAGCAAAGGTGAAATGCCAAAAGAAAACTGGCTAATTTTACAACGTGCAATGTACTACTCACTCAATCAATCTGACAAAGTGGTTGAAGTGCTAGAGCGATTAGTGAAGCTATACAATAAACCTGAATACTGGGTTCAATTAGGTGGTATGTATGGTGAAACAGGCGCAGAGAAAAAGCAGTTAGCAGTGTTAGAAGCCGCGTATCAGCAAGGCTTTTTAAAGTCTAAATCTGATTTACGCCAATTATCACAAGTGTATTTATACAACGGTCTTGCTTATAAAGCGGCGAATGTGATGAGTAAAGCCATGAAAGACGGTGTCGTTGAACAATCTGCTAAAAACTATGCTTTTGTTGCAGAAGCCATGGTGCAAGCAAAAGAAGAAGAAAAATCATTGCCGTATTTTGCTAAAGCTGCTGACTTAGTGCCGCACGGTCAGTACGACCAGCGTATCGCAGAGGTGAGCATTAACCTTGAAAAATACGACGAAGCAGCAGATGCAGCCCGTAAAGCACTTGATAAAGGCGGCTTAGAGTTTGAATCGAATGTGTATGTAGCCTTAGGAATGGCACAGTACAATTTACAAAACTTTGATGCCTCTATTTTAGCGTTTGAGCAAGCGGAAAAGCACAAAAAGTCACAGCGTTTAGCTGAGCAATGGATCAAGTACGTGAAGCGTGAAAAAGTGCACGCCGAAACGTTACGTACCGCATTGCTCTAATTTGTATTCAACAGGCAAGCGTACAAAATAACTTAATTATAATCGCAACACCAAAGCTGCCTTCGGGCGGCTTTTTTCCGTTGTTTAATTTAAGTTAACCCTCTAATTTTAAAGTCAATTACATTGTCATTTTATGTTTATTAAAATGTAACCACTTTGTCATACAGCTCCCGTAAGGTAGTCGCAGTTTAAAACTCAAGTGACCCAAAAGCATTACTTTACAGTGCTTTTTGGTGACTTGAGTTTATGCGCTAACACAATAATTAAATATCTATCTTAACGGAGTGAACAATGAAATTATCTGGCTTATTCAAGGTTAGTCTTGTAGCGACAGCAATCTCACTAGCAGGTTGTGGCGGTGGTGATATCAACATCAACGTAGAAGAAACGGTCGAACAACCAACTACACCTACTAACCCAACTACACCACCAACCACGGAAGAATTACCCGGTGTATACAGCCAAAGCCTTTCGAACGAAGTATCTGCTGCATTAGGTCGTGATGTAACAGTACAAGTTCTTTCAGGTGTAATCACAGAAGATACTACATTATCGACAGACGCATTCTGGGCCCTTGATGGTGCTGTTTTCGTTGGTAACGATAAAGCAGACAGTGCAACATTAACTATCGAACCAGGTGCCGTTGTATTTGGTAATAATGGTTCTGATTATTTAGTTGTAAGCCGTGATTCAAAAATTGAAGCGACAGGGACGAAAAATGACCCAATTATCTTTACTTCTAAACAAGACGTAATTGGTGAAGAAACATCAGCTGGCCAATGGGGCGGTATGGTGCTTCTTGGTAACGGTATCTCTAATAAGTGTCCTGCTGAAGGCGATTGTGCTCTACAAGTTGAAGGTGTTGAATCAGGTGCTGTATTCGGCGGTACAGACAATACAGATAGTTCAGGTACTTTAAAGTACGTTGTTGTTAAAAATGCGGGTTATGAAATTGCACCAGATAATGAACTAAATGGTATTACATTTGGTGCTGTTGGATCTGGTACAACGGTTGAGTACTTACAAGTTCATAACAACTCAGATGATGGTGTTGAATTCTTCGGTGGTGCGGTAAATCTGAAGCACGTTGTATTAACAAGCATCGACGATGATAGCATCGACTGGGATAATGGTTACCAAGGTAAAATGCAATTCGTTTATGTTGAACAAGATCCAGATTCAACAGATGCAAACCGTGGTATCGAAGCAGATAACGACGGTAGCACACCTTCTAAAGAACCAAAATCATTACCAATCATTTCTAACTTAACAATCATCGGTAACAACTTCGACGGTGAAGACGATGCAGAAGGTATCTACCTTCGTGAAGGTACAGGTTTACACCTTTACAACTCTGTGATCACTGGCTCTGACGAAATGGGTGAGTGTTTAGAAATTGAAGGTGCTGAAGACGGTGCAAGCGAAACAGTTAACAATGCTAACGATGGCACTATCTTAATGCAAAACACGTTTATGTCGTGTACCAATGGCGAAAACTTCAAAAACCCAGTTGATGGTAGCGGTAATTCATTACTAGAGCTTGAAACGTGGTTTACAGCACAATCAGGTAACGTAATCAATGATAAGCCAATGCTTGGTGCAAACGGTCAACCAATTGCGGGTTCTCCATTACTAGGCGCGGGCCAAGATGTAGCAAATACTGTTGATGCGTTCTTTGATACAGTTGACTTTGTTGGTGCATTAAATGACTCAGATGACTGGCGTGAAGGTTGGGCATTTGGTTACGGCGGCGGTGAAGTAACTGCACCAGCAGCTGTAGCAGGTTGTCCATCAGGTACAACGTCAATTTCTCCAGTTGATGGCAGCACAACAACATGTGAAGTGTCTGGTCGCATTACCGCTGATTTAACTCTTACTGCGGGTAACTACTACGCATTAAGTGGTGCAGTATTTGTAGGTGAAGATAATGCTGATTCAGCTACTTTAACAATCGAGCCAGGCGTAACAGTATATGGCCGTACAGGTGATGATTATTTAGTAATTAGCCGTGGTTCGAAAATTAATGCTAATGGTACTAAAGATGAGCCAATCTCGTTCACTTCAAGCCAAGATGTTATGGGTGGTACTACAGCCGCTGGTCAATGGGGTGGTTTAGTTCTTCTTGGTAACGCACCATCAAACAAGTGTCCAGCAGAAGGCGATTGTGCACTTCAAGTTGAAGGTGTTGAGTCAGGTGCGGTGTTCGGTGGTACTGATACAACAGATAACTCAGGTACGCTTCGCTATGTTCGTGTGATGAATGGTGGTTACGAAATCGCACCAGATAACGAATTAAACGGTATCACGTTCGGTGGTGTTGGTTCTGGTACTACTGTTGAGTATGTGCAAGTTCACCAAAATGCGGATGACGGTGTTGAGTTCTTCGGTGGTAACGTACAAGCGAAGTACTTAGTACTAACAAGCATTCAAGATGACAGCATCGACTGGGACAATGGTTTCCAAGGTAAAATGCAGCACATCCTTGTTAAGCAAGCAGCTGATAACTCAGATGCAAACCGCGGTATCGAAGCCGACAACGATGGTTCTTCACCTTCTAAAACACCTAAATCTAACCCAACAATCGCTAACTTAACAATTATCGGTAACACCTTTAAAGGTGAAGATGACGGTGAAGGTATGTACTTCCGTGAAGGAACTGGCGCGCAAATCTATAACGCAATCGTAACGGGTCCTGAGGGCATGGGCGAATGTCTTGAGATTGAAGGCGCTGCTTCTGGTGAAAGTGAAACAGTTAAGAATGCACAAGATGGTACGTTAATGATTAAATCATCAGTGATTGCATGTTCTGAAAACTTCAAAGACCCAAGCGGTGTAGATTTCAGTGTTGAGAACTGGTGGACAAACACATTAGGTAACTTAGTTGCTACAGGTCAAACGCAAGTTGTAAATGGTATTTTTACTATCGATACAACCACAGCGACAGACGTTAAAGCAATCGACGGTTTCTTTGATACAACAACGCACATTGGTGCAGTATCTGCTGATAACAACTGGACTGAAGGTTGGACGGTAGGTCTGGAATAACACAGTAAGCGAGGTGCTAAACAGTGCGTTTAGCACCTTTAAATAACTTTCTGTAACGTATTTCAGATAGAGGTAAACATGAAACAATATTCAAAACAGTTCAGCTTAACAGCACTCAGTGCAGCCATTTTATGTGGCTTGACTGTCTCGGTACACGCAGCTGAAGCCGACGAAGAAGCTGTTCTCGAAGAAGTTGTTGTAAGTGCAAGTCGGTTGAAAGGCACTGCAACAGCTGTTCTAGAAGAGCGCAAACAGCAAGCTTTCGTTGCTGATATTATGGGTGCTGAGCAAATTTCTCGTAGTGGTGATAGTGACGCTGCAGCAGCGCTTCGCCGTGTAACAGGTTTAACACTTGTTGATGGTAAGTTCATTTATGTTCGTGGTCTTGGTGAGCGTTATTCAAGTACACAGCTCAATAACTCTGCTGTACCAAGCCCAGACCCAACACGTTCTGTATTACCACTGGATTTATTTCCATCAGGTATTATTGAAAGCTTATCAGTACAAAAATCATATTCACCATCGATGCCTGCATCTTTTGGTGGTGGTAACGTTGATATCCGCTTAAAAAGCATTCCAGACCAATTTGTTTTTGATGTATCAGGTCAGCTTGGCTATAACACCAACAATTTTGACGATGGTCTTGAGTACAACGGTGGCTCTGATGATTGGTATGGTGTTGACGATGGTACACGTGAAATCCCTCGTCCTATACTAGATGTATATCAAAGCGGTCAATCGCTTGATGATTTAACACCTGAGCAAAGCCGCGCTTTAGCGATGTCGTTAAATCGCGATTATGATCCAAAATCAGCAAAGGTTGATCCCAATACTAAGTTCACTGCAACGTTAGGTAATAGCGTTGAATCAGATAAATGGCGCTACGGTTTCTTATCGTCGTTTAGCTACGATAATAAGCATGTTGTTGCAGACGAATATCAAGGTCAAGGTTTCTTAATTGGTGACAATTCAACAACCATGATCCGTGGTTATGACCAAGTGCTTAGTACCGAGCATACAGTTAAAACATCTGGCATGATCACTGTCGGTGTAGAGTATGATAAAGCGCACAAAATTGACTACACAGCCTTAATCTTACGGGATACTGAAGATCAAATATCAGACCGTTTAGGAATAGACCAAAATAACAACACGTCGGATAACAAACGTGTTCGTTCGTATGATGTGCGTTATGAAGAGCGTGAGTTAATTGTTAATCAATTAAAGGGTATGCATACCTTTGAATGGTTAAATTACGCGGGCTTTGATTGGAAGTACTCAATGGGTCGTTCAAACCGTTATGCACCAGGTAACATGGAAACTCGCTTCATTGTTACTGATGCAAATGAAGACGGCTTTTACGATACTGTCAATGAAAGTGCATTAACCAATGCGACAACCGCGGCGCGTTATACATTCCAAGATTTGGACGATGAAGTAGAAAACTACGGTTTTAACTTTACACTGCCTATTATGTTAGAGGGCATTGATATCGAGCTTAAATCGGGTGCAGACTTTATTTCTAAGGAGCGTTCTGCGACAAACCGCCGTTTTGATATTAATACACGTGCTTTTTCAGATGTTGATTTAACGGGTAGTGAGCTAAATACAATTTTATCTGATGATGTACTTACTAATGCAACACTGACACAGCCAATCTTAAACGATACAACGGTTTCTGGGGATGACTACAAGTCTGCGCAAAAAGTAGATGCTTATTACTTTGAAGCAGATTTATTCTTCAATAACACATGGCGGATCAGTGGCGGTTTAAGGTGGGAAGATTTCCGTCAAGTATCTGTTCCTCTTGACCCATTTACTGGTGGTCTTGCATCTTCAATTGATTACGATGAGTTAGATCAACTCGCATTTCGTGAAGACGACGTTTATAGCGCACTTGCTTTAACTTATGTGCAAAACGACGAAACGCAATGGCGCTTAAGTTACGGTGAAACTGTTGTTCGCCCAGATTTACGTGAGATTTCTGACGCGACTTATATCGATCCGCTTACTGAATACCCTGTAGGTGGTACGCCAGGTCTACGTACAACCCAAATCAAAAACTATGATTTCCGCTGGGAAAACTATTTTGATACGGGCGAGAACTTCTTTATTGGTGTGTTCTATAAAGACATGGTTGATCCAATTGAGTCTGTTCAATCACCAGCTCAAGATGGTCCACCACTGGTACGTATTGCGAATGCAGAAGATGGTTATGTTGCTGGTGTTGAATTTGAATACCTGAAAGATTTTGCTTTCTTAGGTGGATTCTGGCAAGACGTGTTCATGACAGGTAACGTGACTCTAAGTGACTCAGAAATCAACATCGACCGTCAGGCGATTGTTGAACAAACAGGGGTTTCTGCAGCGGTTACAAATACAACACGTCGCATGACGGGTCATTCAAAATATGTTGTGAATATGCAGTTAGGCTATGACGCACCAAGTGGTCAGCATGCCTCTACACTAATCTATAATGTATTTGGTGAGCGAATCATTATTCCAGGTATTGAAGGTCAGGAAGATTGGATGGAGCAACCATTTCATTCTTTAGACTTTAACTACACCTATTTCCCTGATTTCAACTCAAGCTTGAAGTTCAAAGTGACGAATATCTTGGGCGCAAAATCTGAAATAGAGTCAGCCGGTACTTTAACGCGTTCGAAAGAGAAAGGCACTGAGTTCTCAATTGAGTACAAATATCAGTTCTAATACTCTGCCCAAGGAAGGATACAATAATAAATCCTAACGTTGATTTAGCCCTGCAATAGCGGGGCTTTTTTGTATCCGTATTGAGTAAACAGCATTGCATGTTATGGTAGAGCTTAGTTGTCATAACAGGGATTAAGAATGAGCCTACGATTAATTTTAAATGGTAAAAAAGCAGGCAATGAGCAATTACGCGAAGCCGTCTCTAAATTTCGACAAGCAACCCCGTTAGAGGTTCGAGTAACCTATGAAGGAGGCGATGTTGAGCGACTGATTTACGAGGCAAATAAAGAGGGCGAAAAACGGGTTATTGTTGCTGGTGGTGACGGCACGGTCAACGAAGCTGTGAACGCCTTAATGAAAATTGAGCATTCTCAGAGACCAGCACTTGCCATACTCCCAATGGGGACAGCAAATGACTTTGCTTGCTCTGCAAACATTCCGACTGAATACTTGTCGGCGCTCACGTTGGCTTTTGAAGGACATACTCACGAAGTGGATGTTGTTGAAGTCGATAAACGATTTTTTATTAATGTTGCCAGTGCAGGCTTTGGGGCAAAAATTACCGCCACCACACCGCCAGCACTTAAAAACTTGCTTGGCGGCGGTGCATATACACTCGCTGGGCTTGTTCAAGCGCTGAGCTTTGTTCCTTACAGTGGTCAACTTTCTTTGCCCGATGGTCAGCACAGTTCCGGTGAGATTATTGCCGCTGCCGTGTGTAATGGCCGACAAGCCGGTGGCGGACAGTTACTCGCACCCGATGCGTATATTAATGATGGCATGGTTGATCTTGTTGCTTTCACCTCATTTGCAATTTCAGATGTGCCTGCGGTTATCGAAGAGTTAAGCAACTACCCCAATTCTTCACAAAAGTGGGTGAAACGCTATCAAGTGCCTTGGCTTGAATGGCAAACGCAAACTGAAATGCCAATTAACCTCGATGGCGAGCCAATTACCTCAAAACAACAAACATTTAAAGTCTGTGCTAATGCAGTAAACCTTGTATTGCCAACTGACTGTCCATTAATTAAATAAAATAATATGAAATAATTTTAAGTTCCATTATCTGCGCTGGTTTTGTGCCATTCACAATGCTAGATTAGCTCTGTAAAAATTAAACTCTTACGCAATGGATTTTAATTTTTAACAGCTTAGGTACTTGGAATGAATCAAACAGTGGAAAAAACAATGAAAAAAGTAGGATTAGTCGGTTGGCGGGGCATGGTTGGCTCTGTGTTATTGGATCGTATGCAGCAAGAAAATGATTTTTCTCAAATCGACACGACTTTTTTCACCACCTCACAAACCGGTCAATTAGGCCCTGATATTGCGGGCCCAGCAAAACCACTTCTTGATGCAAACGACATTACTGCGCTTTCGCAAATGGATATTATTGTTACCTGCCAAGGCGGCGATTACACAAAAGCCGTTTACCCGCAGTTGCGCGAGTCTGGTTGGCAAGGTTACTGGATTGATGCTGCGTCGGCACTGCGTATGAGTGACGACAGTATTATCGTGCTTGACCCTGTAAACAAAGATGTGATTGAACAAGGGTTAGAGCAGGGGGTTAAAACCTTTGTTGGCGGCAATTGTACTGTATCACTTATGTTACTTGCGCTTGGTGGATTATTTGAACAAGACTTGATTGAATGGGTCAGCCCAATGACATATCAAGCAGCTTCAGGCGCCGGTGCTCGCAACATGAAAGAGTTAATTGCACAAATGGGCGCAATTCACGAAACGGTTGCTGACAAACTGGCTGATCCTAATGCCGCTATTCTTGAAATTGACAAATTAGTCACCGAAAAAATTGCATCAAGCGATTTACCACAAGACCAATTTGGCGTGCCTTTGGCGGGTAGCCTTATCCCTTGGATTGATGTGCCAATGCCAAGCGGTCAAAGTAAAGAAGAGTGGAAAGCGCAAGTCGAAGCTAATAAAATTTTGGGCACCAGCAAGCAGCCTGTCCCGGTTGATGGCTTGTGTGTTCGTATTGGCGCTATGCGTTGTCACTCACAAGCAATGACCATTAAATTGCGTAAAGATATCAGCGTAGAAAAAATTGAAGAAATTCTTGCGTCTCACAATGAATGGGTCAAAGTTATTCCAAACGACCGCGATATTACAGCAACAGACCTAACACCTGTTAAAGTGACTGGCACGTTGTCTATTCCGGTAGGCCGTATTCGTAAATTAGCTATGGGCCCAGAATATATCAGTGCATTTACGGTTGGTGACCAACTGTTATGGGGTGCTGCTGAACCACTTCGTCGTATGCTACGCATAATTGTTGATGGCTAAAATTAAGTTGTAATAGTTAAATCAGGCTGGCACTTTGCTGGCCTTTTTAAGCAATAAAGGAAAGTAATGCACACACCCAGCAAGTGGAAAATGACACCGGAGCGAGTCTCACAATTTATAAAAACCTATAGCTTTGCGTTGATGGTAGACAATGAATTTGAAGCCACACATTTGCCTTTAGTATACAAAGCTGATGAGGGGGAATTGGGGACCTTGTATGGTCATGTATCACGGGCAAATCGTCATGGTAAGGGCTTAGATAAAACCCGCGTATTAGTGGTTTTTAGTGGTCCGCATAGCTATATATCTCCAACCTGGTATGCAGAAAAACCCGCTGTTTCGACGTGGAACTACGCTGCGGTCCATGTTCAAGGTGAGGTTGAATATCTTGATAATGAGAATACCTTAGCCTGCTTAGATGAGTTAATTAGCCAGTATGAGCCGAGTATTTTACACGATACCGACTTGCTACCTGCTGATTACCAAGCAAAACTACTGCGCGGTATTGTCGGAATTAAAATTAATGTTCAGTCAATACAAGCAAAAGAAAAACTTGGCCAACACAAGTCAGCAGCGGATCAACAAGGTGTTGTTGCAGGGTTACAAGCTGATACACACCCAGATGCACAGGCTTTATTGCGCTATATGCTTAAACACGAAATTGGAATAGGCAGCTAATTTGCATCCTGCAAAAGCTGCCAATTGGTTGGAAGGTCATTAGCGCTTGGTTTGTTAAATATTTGTTTCATTACTAGAGGTAAAGCTAGTCTACAATGTATATCTGTCAACCTATTGTCATATCATAAATAAATTAAAGACTTGAACGACTTGCCTACCCAACTTTGTGCCTAATAAATTTCCAACTATTTATTTGCTCAATTGCAACCACCTCACTATATTTTCGTAAGTACTTAGTTGGAAGTCTACAATGAACACTTCGTCACAAGCCTCGCAACTATCTGATTCTACATCACATCAACAACAAGCTCTTGAAATGGCAGCGACTGCAATTAATGAAATGGCTGCGACAGCCAATGAGGTCTCCGCAAGTTGTGCGAATGCCGCAGAGCTTGCAACGCAAACACAGCATGCTTCTGAGCTTGGACAAAATGTCATTTCAGAAACTGTAGAGAGTGTTGTGTCGCTTTCTACTGGCGACTCAAGATATCACTCAGCTTGATGCTGAAAGTGAAAATATCATGTCGATTATCAGTGTCATAAGAGGCATTGCTGAGCAAACAAACTTATTAGCACTGAATGCTGCAATAGAGGCTGCTCGAGCGGGCGATCACGGTCGTGGATTTGCTGTG
Source organism: Pseudoalteromonas sp. MB41 (assembly GCF_020966275.1). Lineage (NCBI taxonomy): Bacteria > Pseudomonadati > Pseudomonadota > Gammaproteobacteria > Alteromonadales > Pseudoalteromonadaceae > Pseudoalteromonas > Pseudoalteromonas sp. MB41. The sequence goes on from NZ_JAJJZF010000005.1 coordinate 16,035, forward strand.
GTTGCTGATGAGGTTCGTGCGCTGTCGCAAAGAACGTCTGAGTCAACGGAGGAAATAGCAACCCAACTTAGTACGCTTCGCAAAATGTCTGACCAAGTATCCAAAGAAATGGCCGCAAGTTGAAACCGCACTCATAAAACCGTTGAGCTTGCACATTCTGCGCAACAGCAGTTTAGCGAGATCACATCGTCTATTGTCAATATTAGTGACCTTAACACACAAATAGCGACTGCAGCCGAGGAGCAGCAGCATGTAGCAGAAGACATAAACCGCAATGTTGTCGAAATTAAAAATGCGGCAGACGATGTAAGTGACATTGCACAGAGTGCGCGTCAAAATGGTGAAAGACTTAATCAGCTGTCTCATTTACTTACAGACTTAGTGGGTAAATTTAAGGTATGAGGTGCAACAGCCTAATGTTGTCTTTTCTGATTCATCTCGGGGTTTAGTAGGTAGTTACACTTACTCTGTTTCCATTTTATTACTTTTTATTGATTTGGTAATACATAAAGGCTAATTTGAGCTTTAGACTGTAAAGCGTATAAGTTAAATATGACGAGAAAAATACTAAAATCAGCTCAAAATAATCAAGCACTCTATATTATTTGTTTAATGCTTTTTCTCGTTGTTGCTTTTCACCTTTTGGTTAGTTATCTACAAGTCAGCTATCAAAAGGAATTTTCGCAATCTTTGTTATCAAAAGCTGAAGACATATCAAGCGATTTAGTCTCTTCTATTCAGGAGGCTTCATCATTATCTCCTCTTGAGTGTGATGCCCAGACAATCAATGAGTTGCGCATTATTCTTTCTAAACATGAATATACGCATGACTTAGGTTTGATTTTTAATAATAAAGTTAATTGCTCAGCAAATTGGGGACTTCTTGCTAATTCAACGCCACTTGACGGTGTTTTGTATCATTCTCCATCGGGCTACTATTTTGCTTCTCAAGTTGCGAATATTTTTCCTGTTGCAGCGAAATATGACATTACAAATAAAGGGAGTGTAATTGCCTTTACAATTAATGCCCCTTTTATAAATTTTGATCAATTAAATAAAAATTTTTCATATAAAATTATTTCAAAGAATAGAAAATACACCTTTCATAACTATGCGTCACACTTCCAGTTTAAGACAGATACATTGCTTAAACCGCAAGTGGTAGAAACTTGTAGCACTCAATTCCAATACTGCATTGAGACATACAATAACCGGCCTGGTTTACTGTATTTCCCTTTTTACATTTCTGCTCTTTTAATCGGTTTAATTGGGTTTATTAGCTTTTTAATTGCTTACTCAATTTGTTCATATTTAGATAAAAGCCACTCAATGGAATTTAGGTTTCGTAAAGCCATTGAAAACGAAGAATTATATTTGGAGTATCAGCCAATACTCGAGCTGAAAAGTAACAAAATTATTGGTGTAGAAAGTTTGATAAGGTGGAAAGATTCTGTTTACGGTAATGTTTCGCCCGAGCTTTTTTTAGGTATTGCAGAGCAGCTAAGTTTGTATCCAACTCTTGCGTATAACTCGGTCAAAAAAGCGCTTAATGAACTTTCGCCAGTTTTACGTGCTGATTCTGATTTCAGCGTGGCAATCAACATTAACGCCTATGAAATTCAAACAAAAGAGTATTTAGATTATTTATATGATTTATGCACTGAAAATAAAATAAAACCACAGCAAATCAAAATTGAAATCACCGAGCGAATAGAGCTTCCATTGGACGAATTGTCATGTTTTGCTTCGAAAGCTAAAACATACGGCTTCTCTATTTCTCTTGATGATTTTGGAACAGGAGTTTCAAACCTAGTGTGGTTAACCGAAATCAATTTTGATGTGATCAAAATAGACAAGGTTTTCACTCAATCAATATCTGATGAGTTGAAGCAAGAAATGTTGTTAGCCATTATGTCATTAATAACAAACCTAAACCGCACTGTTATTTTTGAGGGGGTTGAGACAGTTGAAGAATATAACTTTATTAAAAATTACAATGACGACTATCAGGTTCAAGGCCAAGGTTGGTACTTTTACAAGTCGTTGCCTTTAACTGAGTTATTGCATGTATTAGGCCAGCAAGGTGGCGATTAAAATACGTATAAAAATACATATAATCATCATTGCCCTTGTTGGTTATCACTTATGGCGGGTGCACGGCCCTTTTTGTATAAACAGAAATAGAACGTTTATTCAGTTTTAAATGGCAAGGGGAAAACCCTTTTGAGCGCTTCATGATGCCTTACAGTATGACTCACAGCTGCCCACTCGAATATGAAAGCTGTGAGCTTATCAGTTATTTAATACGTTATTCACGCTTATCTTTTGCTTATTTAGTTATTCGGGATATGCTGGCACAACGAAATCTAATTAATCAGAAGTAGCAAATGAAGCTTAATCAAGTCACGTTACCAGTAAAAAACATGAATGAGGCGGTGGCTTTTTATTTAACTCTTGGTTTTATTCAAATTGTAGATACACCTCACTACGCGCGTTTTAAATGTACCAATGGAGACGCGACATTTTCGCTGTCGTTAGAAAGCGGGGACTTTAAGAGTCATGCTGTTATCTATTTTGAAGAAGAACATCTTGATGCTCTTTACTCGAGCCTTGTTAAAAAGGGAATTACTTTTGAACAACCGCCAACAGCGCAGCGCTACTTATGGACAGAAGCTATTTTGAAAGACCCTTCAGGTAACAAAATTAAACTGTATTGGGCAGGTGAAAACCGCTTGAATCCACCATGGAAAGTGGAAAAACGTGGATAAAATAAAGGCGCTAGGTTTTGCACTCTAGCGCCTCATAACTAAAAACTGTTAAATAAAAAAGTTATTTTCTTTCTTTAAGTAATTGTTTTAGCTCTGCCATTTCAGCTTGTAATTGAACAATTTGGCCTTTTGTGGCGGGCATGTCATCGTCGCTCGTTTGTTCTTCACGTGCATTACGGTGCTCTTCAGACATGACTTCTAAAATGGCACCGACCATCATATTTAAGAATACGAATGCAGTTAAGAATATAAACGTTAAGTAGAAAATCCAGCTTAGTTTATACACCGCCATGGTTTCATACATTACGTCGGTCCAGTCTTCAAAGGTGGCAATACGAAATAGAGTTAGCATTGAAATTGACACATCGCCCCACAAAACAGGGTTAATATCGGCAAATAACATGCTACCCATTGCGGCATATATGTAGAAGATAACGAACATTAACAAGGCGATATAGCCCATTTGCGGTATGGCTTTTAATAGCGAATTAACCAACAATCGCAGCTCTGGGATCATCGACACTAATCGCAAAACGCGGAAAATACGTAACAGCCTTGCGATGAAAATAGTTGACCCCGCAGCAGGATAAAGGCTTCCGACGACGATGATAAAATCGAAAATATTCCAGCCTTTTGTAAAAAAGTCTTTTATGCCACGGCTGGCAATAAAGCGGATCACAAGCTCAATCAGAAAGAAGACAGTGATCCCCATGTCCATCCAGTGCAAGGCAATTTCTGCGGTTGGATGTAACGAGTACGTGTGCGCGCCAACAGTTAACGCCGAAATAACAATGACCGCGATAACAAATGATTGAAAAATTTTACTTTTATCGATACGCTGAAACAGCTCTTGTAACTGCGACAACATCATAGATGACCCTTTGGTAATAAGATTTTAAACCCACGCAATATACAGTAAAACACAGTGCCAATGTATAACTTAAGAAAGGAAATTTAATGTTTTTTAACGCTTTAAAGTTTGTGGCTTTAGCAGCCTTATTCGTTATGCTGAGTGCATGTAGCTCTGATGCACGGTATCACGAAATTCAATCGGCCCGTTTAAATGAATGCAATTACTTAGCAGATAAAGAGTATCACGAGTGTGTAAAACGCCAAGAAGACAGTTACGAAGAATTTAAAAAACAACAAGTTGAAAATGACTAAAACCGAAAAACGCCTTGATAAAGCCATTCGTGTTGCGTTAACTCACGCGTGTGAGCAAGCTAAAGAGACAGTCAGTGAGTTTTTATGGCTAACTCATACCGCTGACTTAAAAAAACTGCCTCAATCACTTAAAATAAAGTGTTTTTTCAATACGTTGCCAATTAACGAAAATCAAAAGCAACTGATAGTAAACTTAATTATTGATGAACTTAATACGATAGATATAACTATAAACGCGAAGGCAATTTCATTTTTAAAGGAATAAATATGTTTTTGAATTTAACGGCGAAGCACATGTTATCTTTGAATTCAGTACTGTCTGTGTTGTTTTTAGGCGTGGGTGTTTTTGGCATACTGTCTGACGACGCGTTGCCGTTTCCATCATTTAGCGCTTTTGTTGCTGCCGTTTTTTTTGCTCTGCAAGCCGTTCGCTCAACAGATAAATTTGCTGCAAAAACCGCACTGAGTAACACGCTAATTGCAACAAATACTCACCTTAAAGTAACGCAGTTTTATTACAGCTCGAAAGAGCAGTTGCTTGAATTAAACCGAATTACTGAGTTTAAAGTCGCCGATAATTACTTAGCGGTCATTCTTGATAGAAATGGTCAAGGCTATGATTTTCAACTTAAAGGAAAATCAGACGCTATAATCGAAAGACTTAACGATATCATTCCCCGTCAAGCGCTTAAAAACACGTCAATCACACGGGTTTAGTTTGGTAACTGCGCCACAAATAGCTATAATCGGCAAAAATTAATGAAAGAGACTTTGCTATGGCAGTGCCTACGCGTTCACAAATTTCTATTGGTTGTGAAGTGAATATTGTATTAAAGCAAGATCAACGAACAGGTCAGTTAACCCAAGGTGTGGTGTCACGTATTTTGACAAAATCACCTAACCATCCACACGGCATAAAAGTGCAGTTAGACGATGGTCAAGTAGGTCGTGTAAAAGAGATTTTATCATGAGTGTGTTAACCGAAGCTGAGTTTTGGCAGTTAGTTACCGCAGAAGATAAAACCGCGGAGCCTGAATCTGTATGTAATGCATTAAAAGCAAAGCTAACTGACTTATCTGATGAACAGCTGATGGAATTTGATAAGCAGTTTAGTCTTCGCATGCGTAAAGCATACACATGGGACTTATTCGGTGCTGCCTTTGTAATGGCAGGTTGTAACGACGATTACGGATTTTCAGAGTTTTTATGTTGGCTGATTTCACGTGGCGAGCAGGTATTTATAAATGCCCTTGAAAACCCGGATTCAATCGCTGACTGTACACCGGTTTATCATTTAAATGAGCAACCTTACCCTTATTTAGATGAGTATGATCTTATCGCAGGTATGCTGTACGAAGAGCGAAATTATGATGAACTGCCGTTTATTCCATCGGGGCTTGAACAGCCAAAAGGCAAGCGCTTTAAAGATAAAGCCAAGTTTTTAAAACAAACCTACCCAAATCTATACGCAAAATACTGGCAACAACCAAGTTAATATAAAGCACCGTTCAGGTGCTTTTTAATGCTTCACATTTTATTGTTTCAAAGGTCACTTGCTTTTACTCCAACGCTTCAATAAGTTATTAAGTATTCGTAATAAAGAGATTACTGCTGTGCGACAAGCGTTTATTGAGCTGAAAAGTAGTTAGTTGAGAAACGAGTTAGCACCGGTGCTTACGCTATTGGTACTTTGCCAAAGTTTGAAGGTTATTGTATTTACGATGCTAAAACCCACTTTGAGGTTTTTTACTTTGAAAGAGGCTTAAAGTTTCAGCAAAAAACATTTATCGATGTTGAAGATGCTGTGGCATATTTTAAGGCAGAGTTAGTTTTAGACCCATTTTCGAAACGTTAATTAAATACCGTGCCTGCGGTAAAAGCTAAGAGCGAATAGCTAGTTGTAATTTTTTAGTACCTAAATAACCTAAATTTATGTTATGTTATTCGCGCTGAGTCTCGCTTAGTTAATGATTATAAATCAGCAGGGTAACCGTCGTGTTAGTTTGCTAAAACACAATTCAAAGGAAATGACAGTGTCAGAAAATGTTTATCAAGCCCCAGAATCAAACCTTGTTTCAACCTCTACAGAATCAACAACGTTAAGCATAAAAGAAATTTTATTCTCTTTTAGTGGTCGAATTCCGCGTAAAACGTATTGGTATGCGTTCTTAGGAGTAGTGGCTGCTACGTTTGTGATTATGTTTATTGCTGCACTACTTTCTGGTGCTAGTGAATCGGCCATAATGGTTATTTCGTTCATTATGTACATTCCCCTAATGTGGGTTTCACTCGCGATTCAAGTAAAACGTTGGCATGACCGTAATAAGTCAGGTTGGTGGGTCTTAATTGGTTTTATTCCGTTGATTGGACCAATTTGGGCACTCATTGAGAATGGCTTTTTAGCCGGTGATGAAACAGAAAACCGTTTTGGTAAGCCAACTGTTTTATAAGTCTTTGCAGTGTGCTCTAATGGCTAGAGCACACATAATTCAGCCTTTACGATGAACCATTTAACGACACTTCAAATTGCCCGCTTTATTATCAGCTTTAGTTGGTTTTACCATGGGTTGTTTCCAAAACTTGTGCATATTTCGCCTCTTGAGCAGCAGATGACAGGTAGTTTTGGTTTTAATCCTGAAATTTCAAGTTTGATTACACGTGCAGCAGGTGTTGGTGAAATCATCTTTGCTGTGCTTTTTTTTATTTTCTATCGCTCTATTTTAATCAATGTATTAAACATATTGGCGCTAATTGGCTTAATGTTATTTGTTGCCATTTTACAGCCCTCGCTTTTAATTGAAGCCTTTAATCCGGTAACCACAAACCTCGCAATTATCGCGTTTAGTGTTGTATTAATAAATGAGCTTAAAGGTACTCAACGTCAGTAATATTGTTATTAAGCTGTATAACAGTGTTTTATTTCTTCAACCATGGCGTTTGCAAGTGGCGAATTAGCGTTTGTTTTTGAGGTGATCAACACCACCGGAATATCATAATGGTACTTGGCTGGTTGAATAGCCTTAAACATACCTTTCTCTACCCAAAACTGCGCATAGTGATCGGGTAAATAACCAATAAACTCACCCGATAGAATCAAGTGGGCAATGCCTTCATCGTGATACGCCACCGCACTGTTTTGATAATTCAAACCGTCGTTACGGCTTTCTTTATCGCGCATATAGTTACTTGTGATTACTTCAGCCTCTTTTATTAGTTTATTAATGTGCCCGTCTTCGCAATCAAATAATGGGTGGCCTTTCGCACAATATAAAAAGTTGGTTTCGTTATGCAGGGGAGTGTAGTGTAAACCGCGAATATGATGGCGACTCACGCCAATGCCAACGAGTGAGCGACCATTAGCCACCGACGTTTCGACTTCTCGGGCTTCACATACATTAATATCAAACTGAATATTGTTACTCTTTCTTTTTAGTGTGGCTATAACGCGGGGGATCACACAGCGTGGGTCACTCACCATGGTATCTATCATGGCGATGCTTAAGCGCCCCGATAACTCATTTTTAGAACTGGCGACTGTATTGGCGAATGCTTCACATTGTTGTAAAAGCTCAATTGAAGCTTGATAAGTAATGGCGCCAGCATCGGTAATTTCAAACCCACTGCGGCCACGCTTACATAATTTAATGCCAAGCCTAACTTCTAAATCTGATAAATGAGCACTGATAGTTGAGCGGCCAATATTTAATCGCGACTCGGCCGCCGACAGCCCCCCACACTCTACAATTGCTACAAAAACGCGCAATAAGCGCAGGTCTACATCATGAACTTGCATGGTGATTCTTATAGTTCGATAAATCTGGAATGAATAACGATAATTATGCATTTGTAAAACATCTAGAGCAAGTTAGCATTGCATTAAATAAAACTAATCCTGTTCTTTAGGAGTTATAAATGACATTTAAGTACGGTATTGACCAGTTAACGTTAGACAGCGTTAATGCTATTGCAGCGGGTACGTTACAGGCAGAGCTTTGCCAAGAAGCGATTGATAAAATTAATAAAAGCCGCCAAAACGTAGATAAAATGGCTGCCTCTGATAAAGCCATTTATGGCATTAACACAGGTTTTGGCCCGTTATGTGATACGCAAATATCTCCAGAAGAAACTAACCTGTTACAAAAGAACTTATTAATTACTCATGCTGTCGGCGTGGGTGAGCCCATTGCTAAACCTATTTCAAAGCTAATGCTTATTACTAAAGTGCACGCACTAAGCCAAGGTTATTCAGGTATTCGTTTAGCGGTTGTAGAGCGCATGCTTAAGTTTATTGAGCTTGATATTATCCCGGTTGTGCCAGAGCAAGGCTCAGTGGGCGCATCAGGCGATTTAGCTCCGTTATCACACTTATTTTTACCCTTATTAGGCGAAGGTGAGTTTTGGATTGATGGTGATATTAAGCCGGCTGCAGAAGTACTCAAAGAGCATGGTTTAGAGCCAATGGAGTTACATGCTAAAGAAGGCTTAGCGCTTATCAATGGCACACAATTTATTTTATCGCATGCGATCACGGCACTCACAAAAATGGGTTACTTACTAGACCTTGCCGATATTGCAGGGGCGATGAGTATCGAAGGTATGCAGGGTAGCCAATCACCGTTTCGTGAAGAGCTTCATGCAATTCGTGCCTTTAAAGGCAATGTTGAAGTGGCAGCGCGTATGCGTCGCTTTTTCGAAGGCTCTGAAAACATGGCGTCACACACTAATTGTGACCGTGTTCAAGACCCATATTCATTGCGTTGTATTCCACAAGTGCATGGTGCTTCGCGAAACGCCTACAACCACTTAAAAGAACTTGCTGAAACAGAAATGAACTCAGTAACTGATAACCCAATAGTTATCAGCGAAGAAGAGGCTATTTCGGGTGGCGGTTTCCACGGTCAACCCCTTGCTATGGTATTAGATTACGCTTCAATTGCGGCGGCTGAGCTTGGTAATATTGCTGACCGCCGTTGTTATTTATTACTTGAGGGTTTACACGGTTTACCGCGCTTATTAACCTCATCTGGTGGTTTGAACTCAGGCATGATGATCCCACAATACGTGACAGCAGCATTGGTAACAGAAAACAAATCACTGTGTTTCCCACCATCGGCAGACAGTGTACCAACATCAATGGGCCAAGAAGACCACGTATCAATGGGCAGCATCTCGGGTCGTAAACTAAACCAGATTTTAGGAAACCTTGATAAAATTTTTGCAATTGAGCTGATGTATGCAGCGCAAGCTATCGAATTTAGACGCCCTAATAAGTGCTCAGATATCATAGAAGAAAACGTTGCAATTATTCGTAACAAAGTGGCTAAGTTAGAAGAAGATCGTTTACTAAAGCCTGATATTGATGCCATGGTTACACTGGTTAAATCGCAAGCGTTTAAAGTAAACTAAGGGAGCAGATAATGACTTTCCAAGAACAAATTAAACAAGGGATCCCACGCGTTTTACCTGAGCCTAAAGCTTATCCAAGCGATGCTAACCGCGCTCCAAAACGTAAAGACATTTTATCAGCAGACGAAAAGCAATTGGCTATTCGTAATGCATTGCGTTATTTCCCGAAAGAGTGGCACCAAGAGCTCGCCACTGAATTTGCACAAGAGCTAAAGCAATTTGGTCGCATTTACATGTATCGCTTTAAGCCTAATTATGAACTTAAAGCACGTTCAATTAGCGATTACCCAGCAAAGTGTGAACAAGCTGCCGCGATTATGCTTATGATCGACAACAACCTTGATCCTGCGGTTGCACAGCATCCAGAAGAGCTGATCACTTATGGTGGTAACGGTGCGGTATTCCAAAACTGGGCTCAGTACTTATTAACCATGAAGTACTTAAGCGAGATGGAAGAAGACCAAACGCTTCACATGTACTCAGGTCATCCGATGGGTTTATTCCCGTCTTCGGTTGAAGCACCGCGTGTTGTGGTTACCAACGGTATGATGATCCCGAACTATTCAAAACCTGATGATTGGGAAAAATTCAATGCACTGGGTGTAACGCAATATGGTCAAATGACCGCGGGTTCATTCATGTACATTGGCCCGCAAGGTATCGTTCACGGTACAACTATTACGGTGATGAATGCGTTCCGTAAAGTACTTGAAAAAGGCGAGTCACCAAAAGGTAAAATTTTCTTAACTGCTGGCTTAGGCGGCATGAGTGGTGCGCAGCCAAAAGCGGGTAATATTGCAAACTGTATTACAGTGTGTGCAGAGGTGAACCCGAAAGCGGCTACAAAACGTCACCAACAAGGTTGGGTTGATGAGCTAATCGATAACATGCCAGAACTTGTTGAACGCGTTCGCAGCGCGCAACAAAACGAAGAAGTAGTTTCAATTGCGTTCATTGGTAATATCGTTGATGTCTGGGAAAGCTTCTTAGCTGAAGATATTTTTGTTCACTTAGGCTCAGACCAAACATCACTGCATAACCCGTGGTCAGGCGGTTATTACCCAGTAGATATCAGCTACGAAGAATCAAACCGTTTAATTCGTGAAGAACCAGATGTATTTAAAGAAAAAGTACAAGCGACGCTTAAACGCCATGCTGATGCTATAAACAAACACACAGCAAAAGGCACATATTTCTTCGATTACGGTAATGCATTCTTGCTTGAAGCATCTCGTGCTGGTGGCGATGTGATGGCTGAAAATGGTATTGATTTTAAATACCCGTCGTATGTACAAGATATCCTTGGTCCAATGTGTTTTGACTATGGTTTTGGTCCATTCCGTTGGGTATGTACCTCTGGTAAGCCAGAAGATTTAGATAAAACTGATGCCATTGCTGCACAAGTCCTTGAAAAAATCATGGCTGAGTCACCAGAAGAAATTCAGCAGCAAATGCAAGACAACATCACTTGGATTAAAGACGCGAAGCAAAACAAACTGGTTGTCGGCTCGCAAGCACGTATCTTGTATGCGGATGCACAAGGCCGCGCAGATATTGCCAAAGCCTTTAACGATGCAATTAATCGTGGAGAAATTGGCCCTGTAGTTCTTGGCCGCGACCATCATGACGTAAGTGGTACTGATTCACCTTTCCGTGAAACATCAAACATTTATGATGGTAGCCGCTTCACAGCCGACATGGCCATTCATAACGTGATTGGTGATGGTTTCCGTGGTGCAACATGGGTATCAATCCATAATGGTGGCGGTGTAGGTTGGGGTGAAGTGATCAACGGTGGCTTTGGTATGCTACTTGATGGCTCTGAAGCCGCTGAACGTCGTTTAAAATCAATGTTACTGTTTGATGTTAATAACGGTATTGCACGTCGTAGTTGGGCGCGTAACGAAGAAGCCAACTTTGCGATTAAGCGTGAAATGGCACGTACACCAAAACTGAAGGTGACGTTATCGAATAACGTTGATGACGAGATTTTATCGAACTTAGATTTTTAAGTTGTGTCAATTCAAAAAGGCCATGTTGCACACGTAACATGGCCTTTTTTATTTTTAAACTGAACGTGTTGTATCTTTCTTGTATGGAAACAGAAGCGTAATTATTGATGGAAAAATAAAGCCTTTTAAATATGAAAATACAGAAACGTCAGTGGGCGAGTTTGAAAAGTATGTAATGTATTGGGTAATAACTAAAATGAGTATACTAACCCACATACTGAACAAGGCGCATTTCTTCTTTAAAATGACTAAAAACAAGGAGATAACAATAACTACTCGCACCAAAGATTGAAAGTGAGTAAGTAATGAATAATCTGTCGGAGGATTTAAAAAATATAAGCTTGAAACTTTTGTTAAGTGGTAAGCTATTAACACTATTCCAAGGGCAAAAATAATGCCCATTCTAATTTTGATAGGTATGTTATTGATTGAGTTTAAGCTTTCTTTATTCATAATTTATTATTTCATTAAATTCATATTAGTAATATAGGGTGAGTGATTAAAGGTTTCTAAATTAATAAGCTTGTTAAACCTGATAATGCAACCAAGAAAAAAAGTGATGTTGAGGGAAACCGAAAAGGATTAATTTTTGCTTTGAGAGCAACGAGAAAGCTCAATATAGAAAAAGAGAAATTTAAGATACAAAGAAATACGATTAGCTCAATTTTGCCTGGAAAAAGTGCTACATATGCATAAGCTCCACCCATAATAAGTGTATACAGTGTCGTAATATGCCAACAGTAATAATTTAGCCATTTTGATGCTACAGGTAGGGTTTTATCAGCTAATAATGGAGCGGCAACTCTTGGTCCACCAATAAATGTATGAACATAAAACGTGATTACGCTCAAAATAGTTGCTTGCCATAAAAAATAAGCTTGCATATTCTTCTCCATTTTTATAGTTATGCAGTTTTTAATAGTTCCACTTTATAAAATCTTTTAGGCAAACCAAGGTAAAATACCAATTATGGTAAGGACTATCCAGCCGGGATGTTTTCCTTTAGTACCAATTAGCACTAATACAGCGCCACACACCATGGTAATAGAGACAATATTAATTAAAACCTCTGTGATAGATGAATTTGACGTTGACAATGAAAGCCATATTAAAATACTTGCCATCCCAAACCCAAAAATAGAAACGAGATGCCAAGTGGCCCATAAAATTCTAACCTGTCGCGTTTTTAGTAAGTCACCACCATGACTTGGAATGAGTTCGTTATTTCTTAGTTTTTGGAAAATAAGAATCTCACCTAAAACAGAATGTATTAGGCCGAGAAAAATAGCCAGATAACCTGCTGCTAATATCATTGCATTTTCCTCGTGCCTTATAGTTTGATGGCGATTTTTTATAAATTGCTTTATAACGTGTGGCTTTTTTATTTTTTTGTCAATTGTTTTAATTGATAAACGGGTACATATGAATTTTTATGTTTTATCTAAAATTAATTAAGTTCCCCTTTTTTATTCATGCTTATAAATTTTAACTTATTCATAAGTTATTAATTGAAATGCATTTTATGGTGGGGCTTAGTGAAATTAAGGTGGGTTCCTATTACTAAATATAACATGAAGAGTGTTGAATCTATCAGCCTAGTACATTCAGGCATAATTCGTTTTACTTGTTATTACCATTTAGGCACATTGTTGAACTCTTTATCTCGGGTTATGCTGGATCAAAAAGGAGGTGACTATGAGTAAAATATTAACGGGTGGCTGTTGCTGCGGTGAAGTGAGTTTTCAGGTAACTGACAATTTTAAGCGTTTTTTCTTTTGCCATTGCGAGCAATGCCGTAAATTATCTGGCACTGCACATGCTGCAAATTTATTTACCTCACCCGATGCCATCGAATGGCTGAAAGGTGAGCATAATATTACACGTTTTAACTACCCTGGTCGTGCGCTGTCACGTGCATTTTGTAAAACCTGTGGCTCTGCACTGCCATTTGAATCACAAGACAGCAGCTATCTTTTGGTGCCCGCTGGTAGCTTAAACGAAGAACCAAGCAAAGAGCTCGACGCACAAATATTCTGCGAAGAGCAAACCGAATGGCATAAAAATGGGTTAAATGGTAAAAAGCTGATTGGCTTTGGTCGAGATTAAGCTCATTTGATAAATACATAAAAGCATACTTACAGGTAAATAGTAAAGTTAGCGAGCTTAAAGGAAATAGGTAGCGTCTTAACGCCGAATTTTTATCTTAACGGCTGACGCTGTGCCTACGGGTATAAGGAAATAAAACACTTCAAATTATGAATGAATTAATAGAGATAGGTTTAAACACTGTAAAGCAACATCACTCTTTACCATTTTCGGTTTACTGTGCTAACGATGAACAGCATATTGTTAATGTGCCTATCGCTAACCCGTTACTCGTGGTTGTGCTATCTGGCTGCAAAAAGCTGATTGATACAGATGAACTTGATTGTAATGCAGGCGACTTTGTTTTTATGGCAAATACTCCGCATGTAGCGATGCGGAATATCCCGCAAAACGCAGGTTATATCGCTTTATTGATTGAGTTTGATTATGCTGATTTTGCGTGTTTGAAGTATCAAACTGGGCCAAAGAAAAAGTTTATAACAGGGCACGTCGATTCATTACTTAAAATGTCTTTAAAACAATTTATTGAATGGGCTGCATTAACGCCGCCGGACTTATGGCCAATAAGAAGGCAAGAGCTGTTGCAGATACTATTTTCACAGGGCTTTAAAGACTTAGGTTCAATTATCGAGCCGCCAACACTCACTCATAAAGTACATACTATCATCGCCAGTGATTTAACATGTGATTGGGATGCAAATAGTATTGCTGCAACTTTAGCAATGAGTGAATCAACACTAAGACGAAAATTAACAGCAGAAGACAGCAATTTTCAGGTAATTAAAGACAAAGCGCGTTTAAGTCACGGATTACACTTGATCCAAAGTAGCTCAGAATCAATAGGTGCTATTGCGCAGCAATGTGGTTTTTCGTCGCAATCTAGATTCACGGATAAATTTAAACTCTTGTTTAATACGACTCCAACCGCACTTCGTAAAACAATATTGAGCGAAGCAGGCTAATAATTGACAGTTTTGGTACTAATTTGATCTATCTTTGCTAGCTATTATGATTATTCTTAATAACTGGAGAATATTATGAAATTATCAACATTGAAAATTGTCACCCCTTTGTTTCTGCTATGTTTATCTGGCACGACATTCGCTGAGTCATTAACCCTAACAAGTAAAGATATTGCTCATGGTGATTTTATGAGTCGTGCGCAAGAGTTTAAAGGGTTTGGTTGTGGTGGTGAGAACCTATCACCACAACTTGCTTGGCAAAATGCTCCTCAAGGCACAGAAGCATTCGCATTGACGGTTTATGACCCAGATGCCCCTACAGGCAGTGGCTGGTGGCATTGGCAAGTTGTGAATATTCCTAAATCTGTATCAAGTTTAGCGAGCGGTGCGGGCAGTGCTGACAAAAACGCGATGCCGAAAGGGAGTGTGCAAATAACAAATGATTATGGTTTCAAAGGGTTCGGTGGTGCTTGCCCACCTGAAGGACATGGAGCTCACCGATATCAATTTACACTGCATGCATTATCACAAAAGATTGAGCTGCCAGAAAACGCATCAGGTGCATTAGCAGGGTATATGATTAATGCCTATTCGCTTGGTTCTGCAACAATTGAGGCGCTTTATAAGCGTTAATTTACAATGTATTGGAGCACAAGATTAAAGTTGCTAGCTACAAGTGAAAAGCTTGTAGGAGGCGTTTTAACGCCGAACATTTAAGGTTCACGGCTGAAGCCGTTCCTACGGAGTTGAGTGTGTAGGTCGGGCTTTAGCGCGGTTTATGAGAATAGAGTGCGACACTATGTAGGCCGCTATAAGTATGTAGGCCGCTGTAAGTGGCCTACATACAAAGCAGAACACTTTCGATGTAGGAGGCGTTTTAACGCCGAATTTTTAAGGTTCACGGCTGAAGCCGTTCCTACGGAGTTGAGTGTGTAGGTCGGGCTTTAGCGCGATTTATGAGAATAGAGTGCGACACTATGCAGGCTGCTATAAGTATATAGGCCGCTGTAAGTATGTAAGCCGCGGCGACCTACAAAGCAGAACACTTTCGATGTAGGCGGCGTTTTAACGCCGAACATTTAAGGTTCACGGCTGAAGCCGTTCCTACGGAGTTGAGTGTGTAGCTCGGGCTTTAGCGCGATTTATGAGAATAGAGTGCGACACTATGTAGGCCGCTATAAGTGGCGACCTACAAAGCAGAACACTTTCGATGTAGGAGGCGTTTTAACGCCGAATTTTTAAGGTTCACGGCTGAAGCCGTTCCTACATGAAAGCTTACATGTACTCGTTCGAACATGGTTGTCTCGCAAGTTGCACTAATCTTCTTTATTTGCCTTTTTCGCTAGAATTTCAACTTGTGCTTTATCTGTTACACCCGCCATGCTTAGTGCGGCACTGCCAACTGATTCGTAATTAAGCTCTATTTTATCAAGCTTAGCGTCGTTTTTATCAGGCAGACTTAAGCTTCGTGACGACATGCCTTTACTGAGAACACCTAAATTGTCGAACACTTTTTCTTCGCCGTCATTCATGATCACCTTAATACTTTTAAGGTTAACGGTGCCATGCGTGCATTTGACTTTTATATGACTATATCGGCTTTTAGTTAAAGGATTAACGGTGTCGGTTTCACTTTTAAAGCTGACCTTTTTTTCAGCAATTGATTTCCAATCATCGTCGCCTGCAACGCTCTGCAAGCTAAATAAACCGAAGAATAACGCAATAGAAAGTAACTTGATTAGTTTCATTAGAATCCCTCCAAAAATTATTATCACTCAAAGATATAGCACATATTTATTTAAAGTGCCTCTGGTTCATCTATAAAGTAGAGCTATTTTTGATTTTAATTCGTATGAAGCAATACAGTTATATTTTCACCAACCTTACACAGCATGCTATGCTTGTTTAGTGTGCATAAGCTTATGGATTTTCAATGAGATATTACTATTGTTTAGTGTTGTTCCTGTTCTCAAATTCACTTTTAGCAAGTGCGTTACTTGATGTTAAACCCAGTAATAAAACACAGTTTTTGTCATTGATAAAAGCGAAGCAAGGGGACTATGCTCTTGTATCTGGCAGTGATGAAGTATGCAAAAATGCACCGTTTACTTTGGTTAAACAGCCCACACAAGGCTTTACTTTAGGAAGCCTAATAGACTTTAGTGATTTACATAACGGTACACAAACGAAGAAAATTCCTGATTATTGCATCGTCACATCGAAACTCAAGTATTTCGTTAATGGCATAGTAAGAACTAATCGCTACAGTCGCTGTAATGATGAAAGTGACGAAGGGACGACCTTTGAAGATTTGCGCTTCGAGGATAACGATAAAATCACCTATACACTCAGCCAGCCTGCGGTTAGTTGTGTATTTGAAAAGCAATAATATGTTTTCTGGCAGGTTATTTAAGCCTATTATAGGCTTTTTGGCTGGAGCTAATTTACTCGATGACTAATCAATTCATTCAGGCATTTTTGGTGTTGGCTGTTTGTTTTATCGCTAGTTTGATTATTGACCGTGCGATAAAGCAGTTTCAACGTCGTTTTGACTCAACAGCACTTGAAACCTTCCGACTGATTTCGAACTCGCAGCGCGCTATTTTACTTTTTGTTGGCATTGTACTGGCTCTTTCTAAGTTAGGCTTCGATGTGGCTGCATTGGTTGCTGGGCTTGGTTTAACAGGTTTTGCACTTGGTTTTGCGCTAAAAGACGCAATTTCTAATTTGGTTGCTGGTGTGATGATTGTCCTTTATAAGCCGGTAAAACTTGGCAATTATATCGAAGTGAGTAATTCAAAAGGCACCGTAGTCGATTTAAATCTTCGTTATATAACTATTAAAGGTGAAGGGGCGATTCATTTAATTCCTAACTCATTAATTTTAATCAATAAAGTATCTATCATTGAGCAAAAAGACGCTTCATAAATAAACGCACCCATTACTTGGTGCGTAATATATCCTAAATTTCTAAGCGGCGCTATTAAGTCGCTTTTCTTTTGAACAATCACATCCTTGTTTAACCCGCTGTTTGTATCTATCAACTCTGTATACCGAGGGGGCTAAGCCAAACTGGCGTTTAAAGGCATTACAGAATGTCGCCGAATTACTAAATCCGCAGGATAGCGCAACCGCTTTAATAGACACTTTTTCCTCACAAAGCATGTTGCAAGCCAGAGTCAGTCTTTTCTTGGCAATGTAATCGCTATAAGTGGTGTTGAGATATCGTTTGAAATCCCGTTCTAACTTTTTCCTGTTAGGGTAATTAAGCGCCTCAGACAGCCAATTCATACTCATTTTATTACCTGCTTTAATACCTGTGTCGATTGTTTGATCTATACATTCTTTAAAATATTCACAAGAAGAAATGACAGCTCGCTTAGTTAAATCATTCATTATTAAACCTAGCTAATTATTCGAAGGGTGAATGTATCCTTTAAAGTGGTGTGCAATACCAATGTGCCGACATACTTGCTCGTCTTGAGGGAGTAAACCTAATGATCACCGCGTTAAATATGTTTTATCCATGATTAAATAAATACAAGAAGTAGAGCAAGTTAATCGCAATCGTTGTGAACGCTAAACAACATAATCATTGCGTTTATAAGCAATATGTTATGTTACAAACTCGCTCGATTAATTAAGTAAATTGATATTTTACGTCTAAAGCTCAGTGTCTTTATTGGATACAAGCTAATGTTAATAAAAATCATTATCAAGTTCACTGTTAAGCAGCTTTAAATTGCGACAAACCCAGTGATATCAGAATTTTCTGATAGGATTGCTTTAAATATATGCAACGATTTAGTTAGGTTAGGGGGGACTTAAGCAGAAAAAAGCAGCCGAGGCTGCTTTTTGATAGTTGCAAATTACATTTGAGATTGCAGGTAATTCTCAAGCCCTGCGGTTTTGATTAACTGTTGCTGTGTTTCAAGCCAGTCAATTTGCTCTTCTTGCTCATTTAAGATGTGATCAAGCGCTTCACGGCTGATGTAATCTTTTTTCTCTTCAGCAAGTTTAATTGCAGCTTTAAGATCAGGGAGTGAATCAAGCTCGAAGCTCATGTTTGCTTCAATCATTTCTTCAGAGTTTTCACCAATACGCAGACGACCAAGGTCTTGTAGATTTGGTAATCCTTCTAAAAACAAAATACGCTCAATTAAACGGTCGGCGTTTTTCATTTTTTGAATAGACACTTTATAGTCAGCTTTGTCTAATTTTGAAAAGCCAAAATCTTTAAACATACGCGCATGTAAAAAATATTGATTAATACCCACTAACTCATTTGCTAGTACTTTGTTTAGTGCAGCAATAACGCTTTTATCGCCTTTCATACGTGTAAACCTCTATTCGCCCATTTGAGATTGATGGTAGTTCTGGCTACCAATTTTGTCGATTAAACCAAGCTGCTGCTCTAACCAATAAACATGATCTTCTTCAGTATCGAATAATAGTTTTTCAAGTACTTCACGCGATTGATAGTCTTTTTCTTGCTCACAAATAGCAATGGCTTCTTTAACGCAATCAACCACTTCAAGTTCAAGAGTGAGATCGTTTTGCATCATGCTTTTAACGTCGGTACCAATTAATAAATCACGACGCTTGGTCATGTTTGGTATGCCTTCTAAAAATAGAATACGTTTGATTAACCAGTCAGCGTGATCTTTCTCTTCTTCCATTTCGTGGTTAAGGCGTTCGTACAGCTTGTTAAGGCCCCAATCATCGTACATACGTGAATGGATAAAGTATTGATCTATAGCGGCTAATTCGTTTGCGAGTAGTTTATTAAAACTATCAATGACTTTCTGGTTACCTTTCATCGTGCTGTCCTCAAAATTCAAGTTGCGATAATTGTAGTATATAAAAATAAGATTGCAAACTTTTTCCTTGTAAATCAGTTATTTACTATTGATTGTGATTCTCGTTTAAGTTTGCGTTAATGGTTGATAAATGAACAATTTATCGTTTTTATTTAAAAATAAAAAAAGCCCTTACGAAGAAGGGCTTAGTGTTTTATTAAGCGGCCGTTAAAAGCGATATGTCGCCCCTAATGTCACTGTTGTACCTAGGCCTTTTATGTTGTAACCACCGTACGTGTATGATTGCGCACGAGCAGTGTAGTAATCGTTATTAAATAGATTTTCAACACCCATGAAGGCTTGCCAGTTATGTGTAAACTTATAGCGGCCGCTCAAGTTGACAATATTGTAGCTGCTAATTGGACCTTGATCGCCCACATAATCACCGTCTGCATTAGGTTCAAAGCGCTTACGCGAGCCAACATACAAGTAACTTGCGCTTAATGACAGTTCGTCGTTAGGCGTCCAGTTTAAATTCGCAGTTCCTTTTGGTGGGCTAATTTGACGAGAACCTAAGTAAATATCGTCTTCAGTGTTTTTGCCTTCTACATAGCTGTAGGTTGCAACTAGCTTTAAGGTTGGGCTAATTGTGTAGTCAACAAGCGTTTCGTAACCCCAAATTTCTTGTGGTGCCCGAACGGGCTCATACACTCCGGTTGTCTCATTAAAACTGTTGGTCGTCCCAAACTCCGATGTACTTCGGTAGGCTGCAAATTCAAAACGAACATCATCAAACTGTGAGGTAAAACCAATTTCATAGTTGTCGATGATAGACGCTTCGGTTTGAATTAAACCAATATCATTAACGGTGGCTGCGCGTAACAAGCGGCCAATATCTGAAATGTCAGAACCTTGTGAGTAATTCGCAAATGGGCTGAAGGCCTCTAGCAAATTATATTTAATACCCACGTTATAGGTTGTTGCGTCATAGTCAATGGTGTCGCCTTTTACACTCAGCGGCACCGAACATTGTGTTGCAGAGCGACAAAGTTTTAATGTTTCGTAGTCATCGACGCTTAAGTCAATGCTTTCTTGACGCACACCGGCTTTAACAACTAAGTCGTTATTGATAACCCATTTAGTCTGTAAAAAGCCTGCAACACTGTTCATGTCCATTTCGGGGACCCAAATGCGGCCATCAACAAGGGGTTGTGATGTCACATCGTTTAAAGCATCTAAACCATAGATAAAGGTTGCTTCAATATTGTCAAAATCGACCAGGGTATTAAATGTCGCACGTGCTCCTTTTTTCTCTGAGCTGATTATTGACTGACCACCATCGTAGCCCTCATCTGGGTTCGCAAGGTTTGGCGAATAGAAGAATATGTTTTCGATATCCTGCATGTAGAGGTCGAGGGTCATTTGGGTATTATCAAACAAGGCGTAATCAGTGTATTTCAAGGTAATATTTTCGTTGCCTTCAGGGCCTTGTGGTTTACCTCGTTTTTGCAACTCTTTTGGCACATGTATCGCATAGGTTTTTTCGCCATCGTTAATATTACCAACGACATCACCGAGATCTGTTTTTTGCTGAGAACTGAAAAAGTTATAGCTAAATTGCAGTTGTTTCTGATCGTCAAAATCATACCCCAGTTTAGTGAAGTAGTTTTCGGTTACGGCATCAGACAAACCATATTGCAAGCCCAAAATGTCGCCTTCGGCGTCACGTTGTACCCCGTTTTCTTCATAACTGGCAGTAAATAAGTAGCTTAATTTATCAGCGCGGCCATTAATAGCTGCTGAGAGGCGTGCGCCTGCACTTTCTTCTAGTTTTACGGCACTAAAACGTGATGATAGGCTAATTTCACCTTCGGTTTTACCCTCACTTTGCGCTTGCTTGGTAATATAGTTAATTATACCGCCAGAAGCCCCATTGCCATAAATAGAGGTGGCGCCTTTAATAACTTCTATACGGGCTATTGCACTTGGATCAAGCGTTTTTATTCCTAAAGAACCATTACGCAGAGGTGTTGATTGTGGAACGCCGTCAATCATAACAAGTGGGGCGCGACCACGTAAACTTTGGCCTGTATTGCTTGAACTGCCTGTGTCAGGTGCAAGTCCGGGTACCATTTGTGACAGCAAACTTTGTAATTCTGGATTTACCTTTAAGTGCTCTTCAATTTCTCGTTGATTAATTATAGTTACAGAAGCAGGTACTTCATCAATGCTCTCAAAAACACGGCTACCAGAAACGACAACGTGCTCCATCTCTTCTGCTGTGAGTTTTTTATTGAGTGCATCATCAGCAAATGATTGGCTACTTATCACCAGTGCAATAAGGCTAAGCGATGTTTTTAACATGTTTGTCCTTGTTAAAAAAAGATAAATGAAATGAGTTATGGGGCGGCAGTGTAAATGTAAAGAACTGTAAAGGCAAGCTTAATGATAACTATTTGCAATAGTGTTGGAGGTTTAATCTCTACGATGTATGTAACATATTAGCGATAGAGCTTGTCGAATTAACGCGTATGTTGTGAATTGCTGCAATGAATTAAAGGGTCGTTTTAAGTCATTAGAGAGTAGTATTGGCTTGAATAGAGATGCCTTGAATGAAAGCACTTTGAATTAACTTACTTGGTGCCGTTGTATTTCTAAGCGGCACCCAAATAAGTAATAAAACAATAGAGGTAGTCATAACTACAATTTGGCCCACTCTTTCTTTTGTATTGTTGGTATTAAAACCTATTTTACACATCAATCAATAATACTGGGTATGCTGAACTATCATGCTTTGCCCGAGAATATGAGCCATTCAAGGTGGCTAAATACAGTAGTATAATTAGCCAATGTAAACACTTCTTTTTGCTAAAAGCAGTGATATGCTCGGGGGTTCATGTTTTATCAGTTTAAGTTTAATTACGCGTTATTATCTAAAGTGGCGTTTGTACCAAAAGTAAAAACCCGACACAGTAAAAAATAAAGGTGACAGGGCAAACACAAGCCACAGTAACTGCACAATAGGTCCCGCAAAATCGCCAATATGGAATTTGTATTTAAAGTGCCATGTTTGTGTTGTCCACGAGCTTTTGCTGGCGTCGTAACTCGCGACGATATTGGCTGTATACGGGTTGGCCCATACCCAGCTATAGGCATGGCTTTCACCAGGGTTTTCGATGCGAAAACCAATGTTGTCAGTCGGTTTTTTAGGTAAATAAATTCTAAACAGTTTACCTTCAGGAAAAACAGTGAGTGCATTGTTATAGGCTTTTTGTACTTGATAAGGTGTTGTTTCTGAAGGGGGCAGCACGTCAGGTGGTTTAGGTCTGTCTTCAACCGTGCCTTGCATTACAAACTCTAATACCGCTTTAGTTTCTGTCTTCCAGTTAAACGCCATGCCTGTGTATGCTATTAAAATAAGTGGCAGCAATAAATAGACGCCCAGCACGGTATGAAGTTGGTACATTAATACTCTAAATTTGGCTTTTGGTTTTATAGCTAGTCGCTTTAAACGGTTTTTAGGTTTAATCCAAATGTAAAACCCTAGTAATATTTCTAAAATAAGAATAAGCGCGCATAGTGAAACCCAGTTCCTTAAAGGGTGGTTTTTGTCGCCATCTTCGTAAAGCAACCAACGATGTAGCGCCATGGTAAACCCATACACCGTGCTGTAATAATCGTATTCGTATAAAATATCACCGGTGTAAGGGTTAACGCTCACATAACGATTATTGGCAAGTTGTAGTTGCCAAGCAAGATCATCACGCGCCTCAGGCATTAATAAAGTAACAGGTTGTTTAGTTGTGTTTGATACGCGTGCTATTAGTGGGTCAAAAGCGAGCGGTGAAGCTTGTGGAGTCACCGTCCATTTATCACTTTGTGTAAGGTACTGAATATCTTTTGCGTAAATAAGTAATGCGCCTGTTAAACTCAAGCAAATCAAAAAAAGGCCGCTTACTAAGGCAAGGAGTAAGTGCGTACGGCGTAACCACAACTTCAAGAGGTGTTCCTTTACTTTGTTTTAAATACAAAGGTAAATTGTAAATGATAACAAGTAACATTTACACTAAAACTTGCTCAATAGTACACGCCTTAATAGCAAACTTATCCTGTAAAAATTGACGAATTTCATTGTTGTCGATTGTTTGGTGGGCATAAAACTTTAGTTCGCAATGCACGGTGTGTTCATCAAGCTGCCATGCTTTTATGTATTCAATATTTGAAATAGGAAATGCGCTTATCAGTTGTTCAGATACATGTGTTGATTCGCAGTGACTTGGTGCAACTTGCATTAAAATTTTACTGCTGGCAATTAAGAGCAATACGCCGTGGTATATCACATACACAGAGATAAGAATGGTCGCAATAAGATCGACAATATACCATTGATATAAAATGATCAGAGAGCCGGCAATAATAACGACGACAGAAGCCATAGCATCTGAAAGATTATGAATAAACGCAGCACGAATATTCATACTTTGATTAGCGCCAGCACGGTAGGTAAGGAATGCCGTTACTAGGTCAATAATCAGGGCTAACCCTGCAACCCAAATAACGATCCAGCCATCGATGGGTTCTGGATTTAGGTAACTTTTTATTGCTTCAATGACTAAGTAGCCACCAATTACAATTAAACTCAGGCTATTAAAAAGCGTGGCTAAGATTTCGGCGCGTTTATAGCCATATTGATATCGATTATTTGCTGGTTTAGCCCCAATTTTGCGTGCTATTAACGCAATAAATAACGATGATGCGTCACTTAAATTGTGCAGTGCATCAGCAATGAGCGATAGGCTTCCAGAAATGAGCCCCCCCACAATTTGTGCAAATGTAAGTAACACATTAATTAATACAGCAAGTAATAATTGCTGTGTGCTTTTGCTTTCTGCATCGTGATGGTGGTGATGTCCGTGTCCCATAAGCATACCTAGTTGCTGATTTCTTTATTTTTATATCATGTGAGCATCGCTTTTAAAACACTCGTTAGCAGTATGCATGTATGGGGTGTTTCGTGTTTAGGTTTTACTGTTCAAATAAGTACTAATTTGGTAAGTTAACGCCGTTGTACCAATTATTAGGTGTTACGTGAAAGCAGCATTTGTTATTTTGATTAGTGTGTTATTGCTCCAGCCGTTGCTGGATAGCTTTGACGTGGCTGATCATAATGTTGCATTTAATCACACCTCAGCCCTGCTTTTAGAAGAGCTGGATCTTGAAGCCCACTGCGCAGCTAATGGCGATCATCAACAGCATCAATCTGAGCATGCCGAGCTTGCTAAACAGTTATCTGACTCCGCCTAAAAAGGCCATTGTCATGTGTGTCACAGTCCTGCATTTGTTGATTCATTTACCCTTTCTGAACCCGTTTCAGTTTATTTTGCAAAAATTGAATTGTTAGAGCTTAATTTTAAGTCGGCAGATCTAACACCACTTCATCGCCCCCCAATCGCCTCTCTTACTTAACACTTTATTCCCTTGTGTTTGGGATTATTTTTTAAGGCAAGCTTGGGCTTAGCCTATTTTAAGTAAGAGAAAATTATGTATTTAAGAAATTTTATGCGCTACGCATTGTCGTGCGTATGCTTTATATATGTCACAAACAGTTTTGCGTCAGAGCAACTGCATGACCATCAAGAAAATGCACAAACACCACACATTAACGAAGTAACCTTAACGCCACAGCAACAGCAATTAGCGAATATTAAGGTCGAACGCCTTGCACTCAAAACACACAGCCAAACCGTGTATGCACCGGGTGAAGTTAAAGCCAATGGCTATGCCAGTTATGTGGTTGCCCCTCGTGTTGATTCTATTGTTGTAAAACGTCACGCTTTACTGGGACAGCATGTTAATAAAGGTGATCCCTTGGTAACCTTGTTTAGTGGAGAGGTGGCAAGCCGACAAACCGAATTTAGGTTAGCCGAAGCTGAGTGGCAGCGGGTGAGTAAAATGACCCGTGGTACGGTGAGCGAAAAGCAGCTGCTTACTGCTAAAGCCGAGTACGAAGTGGCATACAGTCGCCTTGTCGCGTTTGGATTGTCTAAACACGCAATAGAACAAACACTGACTATCTCGCCTGAAAAACTCGGTGAATATACCTTATTTGCACTTACTTCGGGTGCTGTACTCACCGATAATTTTTCACAAGGTCAACGTGTCGATTCAGGTATTGAATTAATGCTCATTGCAGATGAATCTGCGCTGTGGGTAGAAGCGCAACTTTCCTCAAATCAAGACCGCACGATTGCCAATGGCTCTGTTGCAACGATGCAGGTAAATGGCAACCGTTACCACGCTAAAGTTATTCAAGAGGCGCACACTATTGATGAGCAAACACGCTCACGGACAGTGCGGCTTGAAGTGAAAAATACCCAGCACAGCTTACACCCGGGCATGTTTGCAGATGTGTATTTTCACTTTACAACAGAGCAAGCTGTGCTTGCGGTTCCCGAAAACGCGTTAACACGCAGTGCCGATGGTGATTGGCAAGTTTTTGTGGTTGATGATGATGGTGGGTTTATTGCCAAAGAGGTGAGCGTAGGTCGAAATTTAGCACAATACCGTGAAATATCAGGTATTGAGCAAGGGGTTAACGTTGTTACTCAAGGCGCATTCTTTGTTGCTTCACAGCTCGCAAAAGGCGGGTTTGATCCGCATAACCATTAGAGGTGCCGCATGTTTAATTTATTAATCGAGTCGGTGATAAAAAACCGTTTCATCGTGCTATTAGCTTTACTTGCGACTATTGCTCTGGGTGCATTAATGGTTCCAAAACTGAACTTAGATGCGTTTCCTGATGTGACAAATGTGCAGGTAGCTGTTAACACCGAAGCTCCTGGGCTTGGAGCTGAAGAAGTCGAGCAACTTATTACATACCCAATAGAAGCGGTAATGTACGCACTACCTGACGTTGAACAAGTGCGATCGATTTCAAAAACAGGTTTGTCGGGCGTGACGGTGGTGTTTAAAGAAGGCGTTGATATCTATTTTGCGCGGCAGTTAGTGTTTGAGCGCTTACAATCTGCTAAAGAGCTAATCCCTAACGGACTTGGCATGCCTACCATGGGGCCTAATACCTCTGGTCTTGGGCAAGTTTATCAATACTTACTTGAAGCAAAGCCCGATGCTGACATTGATAGCATGGCGCTGCGAAGCCTAAATGACTGGGTGGTTAAATTATTACTATTACCCATTGATGGTGTTACTGATATTTTATCGTTTGGTGGCGAAGTAAAGCAGTATCACGTTAACCTCAATCCTAACAAATTACTTGCCTATGACCTAAGCCAACAAGATGTAAGCAATGCATTGCAAGCAAACAACAGGAATGTTGGCGGTTGGTATATGAACCGCGGTCAAGAGCAATTAGTTATTCGTGGCACTGGTTGGTTTTCGACCGGTGATAAAGGCCTGAGTGAAATTGCGCAAACCCCCATCAAAACGATTGATGGCATCGTAATTAAAGTCACTGATGTTGCAGACGTACAGCTTGGGAGTGAAATACGCCAAGGGGCAGTAACCTTATCGACTCGCGATGAAAATGGTGATGTTGTTAACCGAGGCGAAGTTGTAACTGGCGTGGTATTAAAAAGGATTGGTGCAAATACGAAGCAGACCATCGATGGTATTAACGAGCGTATTACAATGATCAACCGCGCGTTGCCTGAGGGCGTCAAATTCACGCCTATTTATAACCAAGCGGCACTTATTAGCCACGCGGTACAAACCGTTATAGATGCATTGTTACTTGCATTTATATTTATAATCATAGTGTTAGCGCTATTCTTGTTAGACTTAAGAGCAACATTCTTGGTTTTGCTGTCCATTCCAATTTCAATCGGCTTAGCGCTCAGTATTATGGCTTGGTTAGGGCTGTCGGCCAATTTAATGTCATTGGGTGGTATTGCTGTGGCTATTGGTATGCTGGTGGATGGCTCTGTTGTTATGGTTGAAAACATTTTTCGTCATCTAGGGCTAAAACATAATCAGGGTAAATCAAGCCGTGAGCTGGTTGCTGTTGCAGCAAAAGAAGTTGCTCGGCCAGTTTTCTTTGCGTCATTGATTATTTTAACGGTATTTTTGCCTTTATTCAGCTTTGAAGGCGTCGAGGCAAAGCTGTTCCAGCCTATGGCCGTCAGTATCATGTTAGCGATAGTAAGTGCCATGATTGTTGCCTTAGTCGTTGTGCCTGCGCTAAGTGTGTACTTATTTGCTAAAGGCGTGACAGTTAAACACAGCAAGCTGCTACAGCCCATTGAAAGGCTGTATCAACGAGCGTTACGACAAGCGTTACAAGCAAAACGGCTGGTGCTTGCTATTGCTGCTTTGTTATTGGTTACAGCCGCTATTTTACTTCCAAGGTTGGGGACTGAGTTTGTGCCCGAACTTGAAGAAGGTACGATTAATTTGCGGGTAACGCTTGCACCATCAGCCAGTCTTGAAACGGCAATCTCAGTGGCACCTAAACTGGAAGCCATGTTACTTGAATTTGCAGAAGTCGATTATGCACTTAGTCGGATTGGTCGAGCAGAAGTCGGTGGCGATCCTGAACCTGTTAACAACATAGAGATATACATTGGTCTTAAATCTCGCGAGCAATGGATAAATGCTAAAACACGTGTTGAACTCCAGCAGTTAATGGAAGAAAAACTTGAGCAGTTTCCTGGGCTCTTATTTAACTTTTCGCAACCCATCGCCACCCGTGTTGATGAACTATTATCGGGTGTAAAAGCACAGTTAGCAATCAAGTTGTTTGGTAGTGATTTAGCGGTGTTAAGTGAAAAAGGTCAGCAAATTGAGCAGCTAGTTAAACAAATACCCGGTGCTAAAGATGTGGCCATGGAGCAAATGGGCGGTGAGGCACAGTTAATTGTGAAACCTGATCGCTTAGCGTTATCGCGTTTTGGATTATCGGTTGCTGATTTAATGGAGGTTGTACAGCACGGAATTGGTGGACAAAGTGCAGGGCAAATTATCAATGCTAACGAGCGTTACGATATCTATGTTCGCATAGCAGAAAATTACCGGCAGAACCCGCGTGTAATTGCAGACCTTCGTTTACAAACCCCCTCGGGGGCGATTGTGAGAGTAGGTGATGTGGCTAAGGTAGCGATTGAATCAGGAGCATCCCAAGTACGCCGTGATGATGTACAAAGGCGCGTAGTTGTACAAGCGAATGTGCAAGGACGTGATATGGGATCTGTAGTTGCTGACATTCGCGCGATAATAGAGGATAAATTACAGCTACCGAGTGGTTACAGTGTTGCTATAGGTGGTCAGTTTGAAAACCAACAACGGGCACAGCAACGTTTAATGATTGTTGTGCCAGCGGCATTGTTACTGATTGCGCTATTACTTTATTTTGCATTTGGCAATGTATCGCAAGTATTACTTATTTTAGTGAATGTCCCTTTAGCGGTAATAGGGGGGATTGTGGCTCTGTTTGTATCTGGGCAATATTTGTCGGTACCAAGCTCTGTTGGTTTTATTACTTTGTTTGGTGTTGCGGTATTGAATGGTGTGGTCATGGTAGAAAGTATTAATCATCGCCTTAAGGGCAAAGACGAAGTAGATGACGCGGTGTTTGATGGGGCAACCTCAAGGTTACGACCAGTGTTAATGACCGCATTAACTTCAATGTTAGGGCTTATACCCATGCTATTGAGCACGGGAATAGGGGCTGAAATACAAAAACCACTGGCAACAGTGATTGTTGGCGGTTTGATCAGCGCAACATTTTTGACCTTATTTGTCCTGCCTGTTCTTTATAAGTCGATGAGTAATAAATAACTGCCTAAGTGGCTTATTTGCAGAGGGGCGTAATCGCCCCTTTTTTAGTACTGAGTAATTCTGTAAAGGGCGTTTACACAACACGTAAGCCCTTATAAA
This sequence comes from Pseudoalteromonas sp. MB41, assembly GCF_020966275.1. Classification (NCBI taxonomy): domain Bacteria; kingdom Pseudomonadati; phylum Pseudomonadota; class Gammaproteobacteria; order Alteromonadales; family Pseudoalteromonadaceae; genus Pseudoalteromonas; species Pseudoalteromonas sp. MB41. Next base: position 45,143 of record NZ_JAJJZF010000005.1, read on the forward strand.
CTGGGCGCTATAATAATGAAGTAACATATGGAACAGACCGTGAGCAATCAAATTTCAATTCGTCCTGCAGTACCGAGCGACGCAGCAACTATCCTACATTTCATCAATGAACTAGCTATCTACGAAAAAGAACCAGATGCAGTAAAGACTGATGAGAATGCTATTTTAAAAACTTTATTTAGTGAAGGTGCAACCGCTCACAGTGTTATTTGTTTAGAAGGTGACACAGCCATTGGTTTTGCCGTTTATTTTTATAATTACTCTACGTGGCTTGGTAAAAACGGTTTGTATTTAGAAGACTTATACGTCAGTGCTGATAGCCGTGGTAAAGGTGCAGGTAAAAAAATTATGCAATACCTTGCGAAACAAGCGCTAGAAAAAGACTGCGGTCGATTTGAGTGGGTAGTACTTGATTGGAATAAACCAGCGATTGATTTTTATGACAGCATTGGTGCTAAACCACAAAATGAATGGATCATTTATCGACTAACAGGGCAAGAGTTGATCGATTTTGCGAATCAGTAATATCACCAAATCACACAAATAATAAATATAAATAAAAATCATTTGCATTTATCGCTTTGTCTGTGTAGTTTTAATACACAGGTTTTAAGTGCAGGTGATTTTTATGACACACACAACACATCTCTCGGCCTTAGGTGCTCCAGTTATTGATGATGCATTAGCACCTTGGCAAAACGCTATTTATAACGGGAATCTGGCTTTTGAGTCTGGCGAATTAATCATTGCTTGCGATCACTACACGCAGGCAAGTGGTTGTGCAGAAACATTACTCACGCAATTTGTGAACTTACCACTAACCCCCACGGTTATTGACACATTAGAGCATTGTATTGCGGCCTTTGTAGTGGCGACTTTAAACCTTGCAGATACCTTTAAAGTTATGCAAAAACCTGAGCAAGCCTGTAGTTGGCTTTGCTATGCTCATCAACGGCTTAGTCATCTTTTAATGCACCCAGAGCAGCAAGTTCGCACACACGTATTACATCATCATCACAAAACGTATTTTGAGCTGGTGAAGTTTGCGAAAATGTCATCGGCATTTCCAACCCTCATCAATCGTATAAATCAGCTATTAGCTGAGCATCCCCACAAAACGCAGTTATTACATTAACGATAAGGAATCAGTATGCCTTTTACATTACCCGATTTAGCTTATGACTATGATGCACTCGAGCCTAATATTGATGCAAAAACCATGGAAATCCATCATACATTGCACCACCAAACTTATATTAATAAGGCGAATGCTGCCTTAGAAGGGAGTCATTATAGCGAGCAAGATGCCGAAACACTGTTGCGAACGATTGCTACAATGCCCGAGTCATTACAAAAGGCGGTGCAAGAGCATGTTGGCGGGCATCATAATCACTCATTATTTTGGCAAGTAATGACACCGAATGGGGTAGGCAAACCAAGCGGTGAATTACATACAGCGATCGTTGAAGCATTTGGCAGTTTTGATGAGTTTAAAGAGCAGTTTACTGATGCCGCTGTCAGTCGCTTTGGAAGTGGCTGGGCATGGTTATGTGTTGACGAAAATAATCAACTCGTTGTTGAAAGTAGTTTAAATCAAGACAGCCCGCTGATGCATAACCATACGCCTATTTTGGCTCTCGATGTTTGGGAGCATGCCTATTACTTAAAATATCAAAACCGCCGACCAGAATACATTGCTGCATTTTATAAAGTGATTAATTGGCCCGAAGTTGAGCGACGCTATTTAGCAGCGATTAAATAGTTAAGGTCCGAAACTGGCTAGTCAAAAAAATATATTCGGTTAAGCTATCGGTATTAGCTGATTACGAGAATCATTATGACTAGCCAACAATGGCGTACAGCAAGGCAAAGCCGTGATGCCCGATTTGATGGGGTATTTTTTGTCGCGGTAAAAAGTACCGGTATATATTGTCGGCCAATTTGTCCAGCACCGACAGCGCAAGAGAAAAATGTTGAATACTATCAGTACGCGCATTTAGCGGCACAGGATGGGTTTCGCCCTTGTATTCGGTGTCGACCTGATAGTGCACCGAATAGTCCCGCGTGGTTAGGAACTAAAACCACGGCGCTAAGAGCAAAGCAACTTATTGACAAAGGCGAGGCATATGATTGTGAAGTGCTGGCCGATAGATTAGGTGTGTCGAGTCGTTATTTGCGCCGTTTGTTTAATCAGCACTTTGGTCTTTCAATCACACAATATCGCTTATTCAATCAGTGCAATTTTGCTAAGCAGCTGTTACAAGAAACTGATTTATCGGTTGCTGACATCGCTTTTGCATCTGGTTTTAATAGTATTCGCCGTTTTAACGACGCATTTTTAAAGCAGCTTAATATTGCACCATCAAAATTGCGAAAAACCGACAAAAAACCAAGTGTAACGTTAAATTTAACCTTGGCGTTTCGTCCACCTTATAACTGGCAGGCTTTACATGGGTTTTTACAGCGCCGCTTAATTAAAGATCTCGAATGGCTTAGCGAAACAAGCTATGGGCGCACATTTAAAGACCTGCATTGCCAAGGGCAATTTACTGCTCAATTTGTTGAACAAAAAAATCATTTTAAAGTCACGATAGATATTGATAACACCCGCTATTTACAACAAGTGATCCATAACATTCGTCGTGTACTTGATTTAGATGCTGATACGCACACGATTGAAGCCCATTTAAATGCCGAACTTAATAATGCCATGCCATTGACACAAGGCTTACGCTTACCCGGTATTTGGTCGGATTTTGAAGCGGGTATTCGCGCAGTCTTGGGTCAACAAGTGAGTGTGACTGCTGCGCACAACTTGGTAACTAAGCTGGTCGCTGAGTTTAATCAAGCGAGTGATACCGTGTTTTTTCCATCTCCAGAATGGCTTGCCAATTCAGAATTGAGCTTCTTTAAAATGCCTCAATCACGCAAAGACGCTTTAAACCGGTTAAGTGCGTATTGTCATCAACATCCTGATAATCAAGAGCTTGATAATTGGCTGTCACTAAAAGGGATTGGCCCATGGACAGTTAATTACGCTAAGCTGCGAGGTCAAAGTAACCCTGATATTTTACTTGCCGGTGACTTAGGCATTAAAAAAGCTTTAGCAGAGGTAGGTGAATTTGATAGTGAGCGCTGTGCACCTTTTCGTTCTTATTTAACATTTCAACTATGGCAACAATTATGAAAACGCAACAAGTTATTATGCCAAGCCCACTTGGCGATATTACCATTCAAAGCACCTCAAAGGGCGTCAGTTATGTAGGTTTTTATCCTGTTGTTGCCATGCAAACTGAAACCGTTAACGAGCATACACTAACCCCGATTTTAATATGCATGAGCGAGCTTAACGAATACTTCAAGGGCGAACGTACACATTTTAGTGTGCCGCTTGACACACAAGGGACGGCGTTTCAGCAATCAGTGTGGCGTGCGCTAATGGGGGTTGAATTTGGTAAAACCAAGAGTTACCTAGATATAGCACAGGCTATTAATAACCCAAAAGCGGTGCGTGCCGTGGGCGCAGCCAATGGTAAGAACCCAATTAGTATCATAGTGCCATGTCATCGGGTAATTGGTGCAAGCGGAAAGCTAACGGGGTATGCCGGTGGACTAGACCGTAAAGAATGGCTACTTAAACATGAAGGAATTTTGTAAAAATCCTGTTTTTACTTCTACACTGTTATCAGTTGACTAAATTCGTAGTTTATTATGACAGTGACGTTGTTTTTTATTAGATTTTTACTTGTTCTTTTTATCGTACTTTCTCTGCATTGTCAGGCGAAAAGTAGTGCGCCATTGCCTCTGACCTTATGTTATGCAGACCACACACAAGCACCTCTGTTTGTTGGTGCTAAACATGAAATACCCCTTGTTGAACCTACGGCGCAATTAGCGGCGCTTGCTAAACTTGATAATGCACTTGAATCCGTGACTTTTAAGTTTGTAAAAATGCCATGGTCGCAGTGCATTACAGCGATTAAGCAGGGTCGAGTCGATGCATTTATAGCGGGATTTAGCCCACAAAAATCCCGTTATGCTGTATTTCCGGTTACTGATAAAGGTGTACCGATTGCTAAATTTGCCTTTGCAAGAATGAGCCAATGCTTAATTGGAAATCGTCGCTTTCATACCAAATGGCAATCTCGTGAAGTGTTACAATCAAAGGCATTTTCTTTGGCCGTTGCAAATGGGCTTTTTGTGGGAGAAGCAGCCAGCGAAGAGGCGTTTTTTATTGAACACACGTTTACTCAGCAGCAGGCTATAGAGCGCGTATCTGAGGGGCGAGCCGATGCGGCTTTAGTGCTCTGTCAAATCGAAAATAGTAAACTTGATTTATCGGTATACCATCGACAGAAGCTGGCACCTGTCTATCCGCCTTTAAATACGGTGACAGCGTACTTGGCTTTTTCAAATGAGTTTTATGTTAAGCATCAGAATGAGGCGGTTGTTATTTGGCAGCAACTTTTAAAGCAGAATATCCCATTGACCTTTGCAAAACAGATGCAAAACTCCCCTCATTTTGAGATGAGCAGCTACGGTGCAAAAGAGTAAGGTAATAGATGATGTTATTGCACGATTAGGGTAGCATATTGCGACTTTAAACTTTGGGCAACATCATGGCACAGCTGTACTTTTATTATTCTGCAATGAATGCGGGTAAATCAACCACACTTTTACAATCGGCATTTAACTACCGTGAACGTGGTATGGAACCAGTGATTTTAACCGCTGCGATTGATGACAGAGCGGGCGTTGGCAAAGTATCGTCACGGATAGGTTTACAAGCTGATGCACATATTTTTGATGCCGACAAAGATGTATTTGAGCTAATCAAATCGTTGAACGATCAGAAAAAGCGTCATTGTATTTTAGTTGATGAGTGTCAGTTTTTGTCTAAATTGCAAGTGATGCAATTAACCGATGTGGTCGATGAACTGGGCATTCCTGTTCTTTGTTATGGTCTTCGTAATGATTTTAGAGGTGAGTTATTTAGTGGCTCGCAGTATCTTTTAGCGTGGGCGGATAAACTTATTGAGCTAAAAACCGTGTGTCATTGCGGTCGTAAAGCAAACCACGTTTTACGCACCGATGAGCAAGGCAATGCGATTGCTGATGGTAATCAAGTTGAAATTGGCGGCAACGACCGATATGTATCGGTGTGCCGCAAACATTATAAAGCCGCGTTAAATCTCTGCCGCTAAAGCATCAATAAAGCAGTTAATATCGTGCTTAGTGACCCCTAAATGCGTCACTAAGCGCAGTGGTTTGCCTGCTGAAAACAGTATATTTTTCTCTTTTAGCTTATTAGCAACAGCTTTTAAATCAATAGCTTCATCGACATTTGCGTACACAATGTTGGTATCGATTTGAAAAGGTGTGGTATCAAAGCCAGATAATGAATTTAATTTTTCAGCGAGATAAGCCGCATTATCGTGATCGTCACTTAGTCGGGTGACATGATTCTCAAGCGCATATTGCCCCGCTGCGGCAAGCATACCCGCTTGGCGCATACCACCACCAAGCACTTTACGCCAGCGGCGAGCTTTATCAATGAGTGCTTTGTTACCCAATAATAATGAACCCACAGGGGCGCCTAATCCTTTTGATAGACAAATAGACACTGAATCAAAGTATTGGGTGATTTCAGTAATATCGACACCTAACTTAACTGCTGCGTTATACACTCGCGCACCATCAAGGTGAAGTGCAAGGTTGTGTTTATTAACACATTCTCTTGCTTGTTCAAGGTAACTTAATGGCAGTACTTTGCCTCCAATGGTGTTTTCAAGGCTGAGTAGTTTCGTTTTTGCAAAGTGAAAGTCATCCGCTTTAATAGCTGCAACCACCTTGTTTAAATCAATGGTGCCATCGGCGTTATTTTCAATCGGTTGTGGTTGAATCGACCCAAGTACGGCGGCACCGCCACCTTCAAACTTATAGTTATGTGCTTGTTGGCCACAAATGTACTCATCACCACGTTCGCAATGCGCCATTAAAGCAAGTAAATTTGCTTGCGTACCAGAGCTGCAAAAAAGCGCACTTTCGAACCCATGTCGCTCAGCAGCAACGTGTTCTAATTGGTTAACGCTTGGGTCATCACCGTAAACATCATCACCAACGGCAGCATTATTCATAATTGCACGCATATCGGCTGTAGGTTGAGTGACTGTGTCTGAACGAAAGTCGATCATGTTATTACCCTTATACAAGTTGGTTAAGAATGGCTTCGCGGTCTGCTTGGTCAAAGTAACTCCAAGCGATAAAGCGGCTTATTTTTTGGCCTTGTGCCATTTTTATTGTTTTAACGTCTTTGACATCAAGCGATGCGAGTTGTTTTTTGAGTTGTGGGAGTGTTTCTGACTTTGATACTAAAGACGTAAACCAAATACACTGCTCACTGAACTCTTGGCTTTCGGTGATCATTTTACTGATGAACTCGCGCTCGCCACCTTCACACCAAAGTTCGTTTTCTCTGCCCCCAAAGTTGAGTTCTTTTTTAGGGGTTTTATTTAAATTTTTCCACTTACGCTGTGAACCTGCTTGTGCCTGCTGTTCATTGGCATGAAATGGCGGATTACATAAGGTTAAGTGGAACACATCTTTATCAGTGATAACGCCTGTAAACATTTTATTGCTGTTATCTTGTTGCTTTACTGATATTTTCAAACGGTTAAATTGCGCAATTTGCTTGGCAATTTTAACGGATAAGGTATCGATATCAGACCCTGTAAAATGCCAGCCATACTGATGTTGACCAATTAACGGGTAGATCAAATTTGCACCTGTGCCAATATCCAGCACTTTAACTTGCTTACCTGTAGGGATTCTACCTTGGTTATCACTGGCTAATAAGTCTGCTAGATGATGAATATAATCAACCCGACCGGGTACAGGAGGACACAGATAATTGTCGGGCAAATCCCAAAAATCAATTTTGTAGTGGCTTTTCAATAATGCTTGGTTAAGGGTTTTCACTGCCATTGCATCTGAAAAATCGAGAGTCTCACTGCCGGTTGGGCTTTGTGTTATAAACTGAGAAAGAGCCGGAGTATCTTTACATAATAGAGTAAAGTCGTAGCCATTGAGGTGGCAATTTCGCGGATGCATTAAATAAACCTATCTGTTAGCAATGTTCAGTACAGATTGTATCAAATTAATCATTACAAAGTGTTGTTTTTAGGTTTTTTTAAACAGGCAGGGTGGTCAGAAATTTTATTGGTTTCTGTTAGCATAAAATGACTAAAAACCAATTTTCATGCATTTAACTTTCTGATTTTAAACGTTAACTGAATTCACAAAGGTAAGCTAAGTGATAAAGTCATGTGTGTTCTTAAATGCAGTTTATCTGTTTGATAATCGAGGCAAAGTAATCTTTTCATTAATACGAGTCATAAAACGGCTATGAGTAATAATTCAAAGCTGGTAAATTTTAATTTCAACTAACTGAAAAGTAATAAAAATAATGATAAAAAAATACTTAAAGGAATGAGTATAACGCTCTTAGTTATAATTTGCTTGTTTGTAATCCTAGCGGTTTGGACTTCATTTAAAGCCTCAGGATATAAAGAAACAGCGATACCTTATTTAACCCCGGCATTAACTGAAATATCTAAATGGGACGCACAAACATTAAAAAGTTACATGACCCCAACCTCAATTGAGGGTGTTTCAGATGACGACTTGTCAAAAATTGTTCGAGCTTTTTCGAAATTAGGCGATTTGAAAAAACTCGGTGAGTATCAATTTATTAATGTCAGCACTAAAGCTGTAACAGGCGATGGTTCAGGTACTTTTGTTACTTATAAAATCCCAGCTTCTTTTGAAAATGGTGAAGCACAAATAACAGTGACTTTAAAAGAAGAGGGTGAATCGTTTTCCATTTATCATTTCAATATAAATTCAATGGCAATGATTGAATGATAATTAAAGGTAAACTTTAACCGCTACGAGTAAGTAAGACTTTCGGCTGATTTGTGCAGAGGGAAAGCTAATTGTTTGCTTGTCTCTTTATGTGTAATATTTAGGTACTAATGTGTTGAGTGATCATTTTCAAAGGAGTGTTTATGTCTAAATTTAAAAAAGTTCTTATAGCCTTGGTAATATTGGTAGGGCTTGGGGCCATCGCTAAACAATATAATGAGCAAAATCACATGGAAATGGCCATAGAGCAATGTGGCGACAAAGACAGTATCGCACGGGTGGACTCTAAGGGTTTCGAGTGTAAAAAAACATAGCAAGGTAATCACTTTTCACAGTTGGCTTTCATCCTGAGTTGCATGTTTAGCCAACTGTGAAAAAACGATAATAAGGGCGTTGTCCATGTCCGCTTATCGTCTTTAAGCATGCAACTCAACTCAATTTCATTTGGTTCATTCCGTTATATTTTTATTAAAACTCCCGCTCTTACGTTTACAAAGTCTTGTTGTATTTAAGGGCTACTTACTTGATCACATCATGCTTGCTTTGCTAGTAATACTGACGTAACGTATTGCTGGTACGATGAGTTTATAATAATAAAAAAGGTCAACCGTGACATTAAAACAACAGTCTGTATTTATAAAATTAGCTGAAAATCAAACCCTCCATATGCGCCGTATTTGTAAAACTGATGCAACCGGGCCTGCGGTGTTTTTTATGCATGGTGCAGTCGAGAATGGCAAAATTTTTTACACTCACAGCAATAAAGGTTTGGCACCGTTTTTAGCTGGACAGGGTTATGTGTGCTACGTGGCTGATTTACGGGGCCGTGGTGAAAGTAAACCTGCCATATCAAAATATGCGAGCTACGGGCAAACCGAAGCCATATTAGAAGACATCCCCGCTTTTTTAGCAAAAATAGAACAACTTGAAGGTGCACCCGCACGTTATTGGGTTGCCCATTCATGGGGTGGGGTATTAATGAATAGCGTATTTGCGCGCTTTCCTAATCTAATTAATGATGTAAGGGCTTGTGCGTATTTTGGATCAAAGCGCACGCTTTATAATCATCACCCAAGCAAATACATCCAAGGTAATTTAATTTGGTATGGTTTAGCACCTTTAATGGCGAGAAAACACGGGTTTGTGCCTGCTAAAAAATTGAAATGGGGAAGTGACGATGAAACGCGTAAGTCCCATTATCAAAGTATGCAATGGGCTAAGCGCAAGCCCTGGGTAGACTCAGATGACGGCTTTGACTATGCAAAAGCGCTGCAAGATATAGCTCTGCCCCCTATTTTTCATGTGGCGGGTATAAAAGATAAGGCGCTTTGCCAACCGATTGACATTGAAAAGTTCATGGCTGAGTCAGGTGTAGGTGTGCAAACAATGACAATTTATGGTCGAAAATATGGTCACAAGGTGAATTATGACCATATTAATATGCTTACTCACCCTGAGGCGCGCCACGATCAGTTTGCTGATCTTCTTGAGTGGTTTTCGGCTCATTCACAAGGCGATTCATAGCCGTTTCGTAACGCTTATATTTATCTTTAGCTTTGTCAGTTAATGGTTGTCTGACTGCTGCTTTACTCAGTGTTGCGACTGGCTTATTCGACTTGTAAAACTCTAAAAAGCGATTACTGTACTTAACGCCTAAAAATTCACACAGAGCACTCAACGTTTGCTCAGGCTCTGTGACGAGTAGCTCATATTGTAAGTCAAAAAGTGCATCGGGCATTACGCTATGCCAGTGCGACATAAGTTGCTGATATAAATCGTAATACTGCTTAAATTCAGACAATGAGCAAAAGTAGGGCTCATTTTCTGCAAAGTAATTACTAAATACTGACCACGCAACAGCCTGATAATCACGTTGTATATTTATAAATTTTGCGTTTGGAAATAATAGATAGATTAATCCAAGTGATTGATAATTTGCTGGCAGCTTATTGATCATATACGGGCGTACATGGGGAGATTGCTTTAATCTTTCTATATAGATATCGCGCGCCGTACTGATCAGCTTTTGATCCAGTTTAGATAGGCACTCGGGGTAAGGTAATTGAGTTTGTTGCTCAATATACGCAACAACCTGATTGCTGATACTGGCATCTTCTCCTAGGCTTGCAAAACTTTCGTGACTAACTAGCATTTGTTCAAGCAAAGTAGAGCCACTTCGTGGCATGCCGATAATAAAAACAGGGGTGATCGTGCCCGTAAAACGTTTATCGCGTGAATCAATTAACGTTGCATCACTTTGGCTGATGATTTGCTGATAAAAAGGGGCGAGTTCATTGGTTTTAAACGTAGTCAGTTGTGACTGTAGTTTATTAGCGAGGGTAAAATAATTAAATGCTTGCTCGGTATCATCTAATAAATCATAGCTTTTACCTAATGCGTAGTAGCAGACCATTTTTAAACGTAAGTTATTGGTGAGTGTTAAAAAGTGATGCAGTTCATTGAGGTAGTTTTGCTCGTGATTAAAGCGAGAAAATTGCACAAGCTCAAAAAGTATATAGGCCTTAACTGGGTAATCACCCATGGCGAGCGCTTGTTGTAAAATACCATAGGCTTTGTCGAGTTCACCATAGGTTAAATAGTGTTGAGCTAAAAAGTAGTGAGGCTCTGGGTTATGACTTGCTATTGACTTTGCATATTCAAGTACAGTGAGCGCATCTTGAGGTGAATGCACGCCATTAAACGCATCGGCAAGTGCATGCAACGGTTCAAGCAGATAGGGAAGCCTTTCACACGCGCGCTGCAACAGATATACAGCAGCATCATAGCGCTCTAATCGAAGTGCGATTCTGCCTAAACCAAACAATGCTTCACCATTTTCAGGGTTCGCATCTAACAAGGCTTTAAAATGAAACTCAGCTTCTTTTAGTTTGTTTTCAGCAAGTAATTGATTGGCTTTTTCTAGCAGCATAAATACTCTGAAGCGCAAATTAGAGATATTATTATAATGTATATGATGAATAGCTGTTAATGTATATAAGCCAATGAAGATAAATCATCATTGGCTTAACTTACAAATGTATATTGTTAAATATTAAAATTTATAACTCGCTTTGACGTAGTAAAATCCGCCATTATAGTCAAATGGGCCACTTTCGTAGTATTTACCACCTACAATAGCTCGCGAGCCATATGAGCCATCACTAGATACTTCTTGTAACTTTTCAGCCTCAGTATCGAAGATATTATTCGCGCCTATAGACAGTGTAATTGCGTCAGTTGCATAGTAACTCAATTCAGCATCGAAGGTTACTGCAGAACTCCCTGTTTTAGACCAACCATAAGTGTCACCAATATCTGGCTCATCAGCATGTGTTGCAAAGTACTCGCCAAAGTAGTTTGTTCGAACAAACATACTGAATGTTTCCCAATCTTGTGCAAATGTAAATGTTGCACGATGTTCTGGTATGCCTTGTTCAAGACGTTTAACTTTGAAGTCAGAAGTGTATAAGCCAGCATTGTCAACTTCAGTACTGTTGTAATTGTAGGCTAAAGAAAGTTTAGTATCGCCACCGAACAGTTCCATTGTGTAGTTTGCTACAACATCAGCACCTTGTGTATGTGTGTCGAAGTCATTTGCAAAGAAAGTTATTGAACCTCCAAGTAACAACTCTGGGTTAGGATACTGACCTTGTAAAGCATTTACATCATTTTGGTCGATAAATAACTTATCTGTTTGTGCTATACGATCTTCTACTTTAATGTCGTATAAATCGACAGTAAGGAAAAAGTCGCCACTTTGATAAACGCCACCAATAGCAAAACTTTTAGACTCTTCTGGAGTGAGTTCTACACCACCTTTTTGAGCTGATACTGGGTGCGTAGGTGGGTATGTTGCTGATTGGATTAATTCACCATTAACAAGAGAAGTCTGGGTATTTACGACATTAGCTTGGCCTACCGTTGGAGCACGGAAACCTGTTGAATGAGATGCGCGAAGTGAAAACTCGTCTGTTATTGAGTATTGGGCTGTTACTTTATAATTTAATGTATCTCCGAATGTTGAGAAGTCTTCATATCGAAGTGCAGCACCAACTAAAAAATCTTCAGTTAAGTATGTTTCAACATCTAAATATGCGGCGATGCTTTGGCGTTTGCTTATACCTTGAGATTCTGGCGAAAATCCAGCGAAACCATGAGAGCCAACACTAAAGCCTTGTTCTGCTAAAGGCCCTTGTTGCCAAGAAACCTGTTCACCTGAAATAATTTCAAAGCTTTCTTGTCTCCATTCTGCACCAAAAGCGACGTTCAGCATCTCGTCTAAACCAACATCATATGCTTTTGAAATGTCTAGGTTGAATGCTTTTTCAAGCTGAATATAAGAGCCAGCTTCAAAACTATTATCAGCAGGTTGGTTAGCTCCTAATGATGGGTTTACTGTGTTAACCAGTGTGTAGGTTGATTTGTTACGGCCAACCGAACCACTGAAATCATAATAAGCGCCATCTAAAAAACCATCTTTAAACTCGCCTTTAGTACCCATAGTTAAAGAGGTATCATTTATCTCGCCAGTGAAAAGCGGAGTATAGCCCCCAGGGAATAATTCGTTGAAAGCCCAGCAGTTGTCATTATTAGCTACATTATCTATGTAATCTTGTTGAGTTAAAACATTACCTGAAGTGATTGGAATATTTGGACAGGCATCACTATTACCATCCATAGCACCTACTAAAAGGTTTCCGTCAGCATCGGTGTAAACGCCGCCTCTATTTTGAGGATTACGATAATAATAGCCCCCTGTTGCAGTTCTATCTGAATAGTTACCGAACATGTAGAAACTCTTTCCATCGCCCAGGTCTAAGCCAACATTAGCAAACAGAGTTAGATCATCATCAATCTCTGGGTTACCCCAAGTTTGTGCAGGATCATTAACTGACGTGTTACCTGCAGTGATTAAAGCTGCTGCATCTGGGCGCTGTAAAGTACGGCTTGTTGCATCTGCAGTTTTATATTGAAAAGATAAATTAGCAAAACCTTCGTCAGTGAATGGTAGACCAACATTACCATCAATTACTGTCTGATCGCCATCACCTTCGTAATACTCTCCTTGGCGCACAGAGAAAGAGCCACCTTCAGAGGCATCTTTTAATACAAAATTCATTACACCTGCTATTGCATCAGAACCGTACTGTGCTGCTGCACCATCTCTGAGCACTTCGACTTGCTTCATTGCAACAGAAGGGATTACTGAAATATCAGGGCCTTGTGCACCATCATTTACGCCGCCGCCTTGAAAAGCAATTACCGACGCGCGATGACGACGTTTACCATTAAGTAGAATAAGAGTTGAGTCTGAAGATAAACCCCTTAAGTTAACTGGACGAATAAACGATGCAGCGTCTGAAATAGGCTGCTGTCGAACGTTAAATGATGGAACAGATGCTTGAAGCATATCTAACATATCAGTAGAACCATTTTTGCTCAGTTCATCCCCACTAACTATATCAATAGGAACAGGTGAGTCACCGATAGAACGCGGCGCTGAACGAGTACCAACTACTGCGATTTTTTCAACATTTTTGTTAACTTTAGTCTCTTCGGTTGACTCATCTGCAGCAACCACAGAACCAGACACAAACAGACCCGCTGTTGTCGTGGCTAAAGCAAACTTAACAGCTTGTTGTAGCATATTATTTTTTAATTTCATTCTGACTTCCCCAGTTAGAATAGTTATGATTATGCCACCAAATAGGTATTCGAATTTGGTGTAACTAACTTATACCTACTGTTAATTTAATTTGCAAATTATTAACAATATGTTTTATTTTGGGTAACTTGGTCGTGTTTTTTGCAATTATTTAGGATATGTTACTGAAAACGAAGGTGATAAATTATTCGTTGTTTTATTAATAGCAGTCAGAACTTATTATGAGGGCTTTAAAAAATTAAAATTAATGATTGTTTGTTCGTTTTTTGCACTAAAACTGAGTTGGAACGGTTTAATTATTTTGCTTTGATTCGTTTTTTAATTGCCACTGTCGTAATTTCTCACGGTATTCATCCCAAACACATGGGCAACAACTACCGCCTCCACAACATTCGTCAGGCGCAGGTTTTTGTGGCTTAGGTTCATTTACGTGGCGATCTTGGCACATTTAAAAAATAAAACGAGTTAAGAAAAGTGTGCGAAGGGTAAAGCAAAATCTACTATAAGTAAATTATGCTTTGTGAAGTGAGATGCTTATGTGAAAATAACCGAATGCGATTATATAAAGTTATTCATCGGGCCCCATTTCGAGTGGCTAAAATTACCAAAAAGCGTCAGCAATTACGCTTTAAGCGCGCTATGGTGGCACTTAAAATCGCACTTGCCCAAGAAAAGCAAGAAACCAAAGAAATGCTGCAAATCTATAGACGTTATACACAAGGCCACGCAACTAAAGAAGAGTTGCATACGGCTAATGAACAATTTTTAGATATTCTAAAAGGGATTGGGCTGGGTGTGTTTGCTGTATTACCTTTTGCTCCCATTACGATTCCGCTAGTTGTAAAACTAGGGCAGTGGGTTGGTGTTGATGTTCTTCCGAGTTCATTTAATATCAATAAGTCACTTAAAGAGATAGATCAGCAAGTTGCAAAAGAAGAAGCCGAAGAAAAAGATCACAAGTAAGCTGCGTTTATCAATCTGATTTCGCCTATACCCTTTAGCTCAAGTTATTGGTATGCTTAATTACCTTTTCTTTATATTGAGTCGTTTAATGAGTTCATTAATTCGTCATTCTTCTACGGGTATTCCGCTCTCTTTCATTGAAAAAACGCATTTAGCATCGTGGTTATCTGAACAGCCGCAAGCTTTGCAAAACTGGTTAAGTAATTGCGACTTTAAAAACAAGGGGCTTGCGCTCGTAGCTGACAGTGAATCAGGTGATTTGGTTCATGTGTATTGCCTTGTAAACGATATTAACGATTTTTGGCTTGCAGGTGACTTGTCGACTAAATTGCCGGCTGGTTGTTACCAAATTCAGGGTGACAGTGCCTTTGTCGAACAGGTTGCACTTGGCTTTATGTTAGGTGGTTATGAGTTTAGTGAATATAAAGAAAAACCATCGCCACGAGCACAACTTGCTATCAGTGATGAAAGCCTTGCCAAGCGCTTGACTGAATTCGCAAGCGCAATAAATTTAGTACGCGATCTCGTAAATACACCTGCAGCTGATATGATGCCACAACATTTATCACAAGTGATGGCTGACTTAGCTGATAATTTTGATGGTGAGTTTAGTGAATGGGTTGGCGATGAGTTGCTTGAGCAAAATTATCCCACAATTCACATGGTTGGCCGTGCAAGTGAAAACAAACCACGTTTGTTAGACTTACGCTGGGGCGCAAAAGATGCTCCTCAAATTACCCTTGTGGGTAAAGGGGTGTGCTTTGACTCAGGCGGTTTAGACTTAAAACCAAGCTCGGGCATGCGCAACATGAAAAAAGACATGGGGGGCGCAGCTCATGTCATTGGCTTAGCGCAGCTAATTATGGCAGCGAACTTGCCGATACGTTTACGTGTCTTGGTTCCTGCTGTAGAAAATGCTGTATCGCGTAATGCATTCAGACCGGGTGATGTTATTAAAACCCGAAAAGGTATCACTGTTGAAATTGATAACACGGATGCCGAGGGGCGTTTAGTGTTATGTGATGCGTTAGCAGAAGCACAAAACGACAATCCCGATCTTATTATTGACTTTGCAACGCTCACAGGAGCGTGTCGTATTGCACTTGGTACTGAACTGCCAGGCTTTTTTGCGAACGATAACGAGGTGGCCAGTAAGTTGATGAGCGCCGGAGAAAAGTGCTTTGATCCTGTTTGGCAGTTGCCTTTATTCAGTCAATACAAAGCGTTATTAAAGAGTGATGTGGCTGATATTGCGAACTGTGCATCAACCCCATTTGGTGGAGCTATCACTGCTGCACTTTACTTAAAAGAGTTTATCGAACCGACTACGCCTTGGGTTCACTTTGACGTTATGGCGTGGAACTTACGCCCATTGCCTGGTCGTCCTGTGGGAGGGGAAGCACTCGGTATTCGTGCTGTATTTAACTACCTACAAGACCGTTTTCAATAAGTGTTATATTTGATACAACTCTAACGGTAAATCATCGGGATCAGCAAAAAACGTAAATTGCTTCCCGGTGATTTCATCGACACGAATATCTTCCACATCTACACCTTGTTGTTCTAAGTACTGTTTAGCTTCCGTTATATTGGCCACTTTAAAAGCTAAATGGCGCAGTCCTTGTGCTTCAGGATAACTTGGTCTTGTGGGCGCATTTACAAATGAAAACAACTCTATTTGACTGCCGTCTGGCAGTGCAAGGTCTAGCTTGTAAGAATCACGTTCTTTTCGGTACTGCTCATGGATAATTGGCAATTTTAAAATTTCAGTGTAAAAGTGTTTTGAATGCTCATAATCACTACAAATAATCGCTACATGGTGAACACCTAATAATCCGATTGTTTTCATATATCAACAGTATCCTTGAAACAAAAAAGCGCGGACAATTGCCGCGCTTAATTCATAATATATAGCTTGTTATTCAGCCGCTTTACATGCTGCAACAGCCGGCGCAACAAGTTCTAAGCCTGTTTTATCGCAGGGTGGAAGGCTTGCGTCTGAAATTGAGATAGGCGTTACGCGCTCGCCCCATTTAATGTAGCTTGCAGCCCACGTTAAACCGGCACCAAATGCCGCAGACATAATATTCGAGTTTGGTTTTATAAGGCCTTGCTCAACAGCTTCGCAAATCGCAATTGCAATCGTTGCAGCTGATGTATTACCGTAATCAGCAATGTTGACCATTACTTTTTCGTCAGCCACCTTTAAGCGCTGCTGAATAGCTTGAATAATGCGTAAGTTTGCTTGGTGCGGAACAAGTACATCGATGTCATCAAGTTTTAACTGCGCTTGATTAAGCACATCATCACACGCTTCGCTCATACCTTTAACGGCACGTTTGAAGATTTCACGGCCTTCAAATAATAAGTTAGACGGGCCAATTGGCGCGTACTTATTAAGGTCGCTACCAAAATTTTCGATATGCAAAATATCACGATCTTCGCTATCACAGCCTGTTTTAGTTGCCAATAAACCAGATGGAGTATCAGACGCTTCTAATACAACAGCGCCCGCACCATCACCAAATAATACTGCACTGTCACGACGTTCCCAATTGATGTACCAGGTCATGCGCTCTGCTGCGATAACCACTGCTTTTTTGATCATACCAGCACGAATTTGTGCAGTAGCTGCTTGTAGTGCGTATAAAAAGCCTGAACATGCCGCGTTTGTATCCATTGCTGCTGCACCCACCGCACCAATATTCTTTTGTACAAGTGAGGCTGTATTAGCCACCATTGTTGAGGGGGTACATGTTGCGAGTAAAACAAGATCAATGTCTTTCCCATCAACACCTGCGCATGCAAGTGCGTGTTTTGCAGCGACAGTAGCTAAATCAGCAGTGCTAACGTGGCTTACACGACGAGACTTAATACCCGTACGTGTTGTGATCCATTCATCGTTAGTATCAACTATATTGCTGATTTCGTCGTTGCTAATGCTTGCTGGTGGTATACATTTACCCCAGCCAGTGATTTGGGCATAAGACATAATGTGTTCTCTTTATGTGGTCAGACTTGTTAAAATTTTGCCGAAGTTATATCAAAATTCACTTGTTAAGACTAGCGTAACACACTGCTATGTCGCAAATAATGGCTTTTACTCGGTATTTAAGTTAAACCTAGTATAAAAATGAGGCGAATATGAAAAAAATAAATCTAAAAATAGGCACCTTATCGGTACTGGTTTCTTTGTGCACATTTTCAGTGAATGCTGACACGTTGCTGATCCATGCAGGGAAAATGTTGGTCGGCGTTGAGCAAGCTGTAAAACAACAACAAACCATCGTGATCGAAAACGATAAAATTACAGCAATTGAAGCTGGTTATTTAACTAAAGAGCAATTAAATCTTACAGATGCAACGATTATTGATTTAAAAAATCAGATGGTGCTACCCGGTTTAATCGATATGCATGTGCACTTAACATTTGAACGAGATACTAAGCGAAACCCCCATCAGTGGTTAACTGAGTATGAAGCGGATGATGCACTGCGTTCACTCAAGTATTTAAAGCGCACAGTCGACGCAGGTTTTACCTCAGTGCGTGACTTAGGCAGCCGTTATCAAGTTATTTTTCCATTAAAGCGTGCAATTGAGCGGGGTGATGTACCTGGGCCAAGAATTTTTGCGGCAGGCGATATGATTACCCCAACGGGAGGGCATGCCGATATGCACGGGTACCGCCGTGATGTTAGCCAAGCCATTGGCGGTGGGTTAGGCGTGTGTAATGGCGCTGATGATTGTACTCGAGCCGTAAGAGATGTAATAAAAAGTGGGGCCGATGTCATTAAAATCACTGCCACGGGTGGGGTGTTGAGTAATACAGCTGCCGGTGTTAATCAGCAGTTTACCGATGATGAACTTACTGCAATCGTTAATACGGCTCATCACTTAGGTCGCCCAGTTACTGCACATGCACATGGCACAGAAGGTATCAAAGCGGCTTTACGGGCGGGTGTAGATTCAATTGAACACGGCTCTTTTTTAGATAAAGACACTGTAAAGCTATTTAAGAAACAAGATGCGTATTTAATCCCAACATTACTTGCAGGTGCTACAGTCAAACAAGAAGTATTAGAAAACCCCAACATGCCAAAAGCAATTGCTGATAAAGTTGAGTTTGTAGCTCCAAAAATGGAGGCATCGTTTAAATTAGCGTTAAAAAATAAGGTTAAAATAGCATTTGGAACAGATTCAGGCGTATCAAAGCATGGTGATAATGCAAAAGAGTTTGAGTTACTTGTTAATTATGGCATGACACCAAAAGAAGCAATAAAGTCAGCCACTGTCGAGGCCGCTAAATTATTAGGGCAAAGCGAGCACCTTGGTGACTTGAGTGTTGGTAAACAAGCAGATATTATCAGTGTTAATATGAATGTACTTGATAACATTAGTGAACTTAGAAATGTACGCTTTGTTATGAAAGGCGGAGACGTGCTCAAACAGTAAGGGTAACTACGATGAGCGGTAAAATTAAAGCAACGTTATTTAATCAGCTCATTGAGGCTGAAAGGCAATTGCTAGAACCTGAGATCCGTCAGTCTGCAGATGCACTCGATGCGTTGCTCGATGATGACTTTATTGAAATTTCAGCTAATGGCACGTCGTTTAATAAGTTTCAGGTTTTAACACGTTTACCGACTGAAGTCGTTCCTCAGTTTTATAATCAACACTTTAAAGGGCGGATGCTGAGTGATGAGATTGCCCAATTGAGTTATCAAGCTGCTTTTAGGCGTTCCGCCCGTGCTGAGTTTAATTATTCAATTCGCATGTCGCTATGGCGCTTTAATGGTCAACAATGGCAAATGGTGTTTCATCAAGGAACACCTTGCGCTCCCTTTACTATTTCTATGGATGACGATTAAGTCTCTTAACGCTTTTTATGCAAACTGATCCGGCGATTAGCCGCTTACTTACTTTAAGAAGTGCAGCTATTGCTGTGCAATTTTTTGCTGTTGTTTCGGTATACTTTTTATTTGATTATCAAGTTGCCATCTTCCCTTTACTGGCTGTGATTAGTGTTGAAGCACTGTTCCAATTGCTCAGTATTTTAGCGTATCGCAAAGTGAACCACGCGAAACCGATTGCCGTGTTGATGCAGTTGACTGCTGATATCTTATTTTTATCGATATTGCTGTCTTTGAGTGGGGGCGCCACGAACGCATTTGTGTCGCTGTTACTTTTACCAATTATGATTGCTGCCGTGTCGGTTAATGGTAAAGGATTAGCTTATATAGCTGGGCTTGCCATCGCGGCGTATAGCTATTTGCTGTTTAAAATGCCTGATCACAGTATGCATCAAATCGACATGACTCATCACTTTATTGGGATGTGGGTTAACTTCGTAATAAGTGTGATTGTAATTGCATTTATAATCGGTGCGCTAAATCGGACGATTAAAGCACGCGATGCCACTATAGCAAGAGGCCGAGAGCAGCAGCTCAGGCACGAGCAATTGTTAACATTGGATGGTGCAGCTGCACAAATTACCCATCAGTTAGCAAGTCCTATTGCAAACCTGCAATTTCTTTACGAAGAGCTTAAAGAGCAGCAAGCTGACGAGCCCATTATACAAGAAATGGCCAAGCCATTGGAGCAGTGCAATGAGCAACTAGCGCATTTTAGAGCGCTATCATCTGCGCTTAGAACAGGTAAAACGCAAACAATAATACCGGTCGATGTGCTGCAAAAAGAAATAGCAGATGCTGCATTATTACATCATCCAGAACACACGCTTGAATGGTTAAATGAGCCACCTAAATGCACTATTCTGAGTGATGCAATGTTATTACCCGCTATTTTGAATTTGCTACAAAATGCAGTATTAGCAAACAATCAGCAGCACTCTCACATAGAAGCTCGTTGGCAGTTTAACGCGGATTCGGTTTCTTTATCTTTACGTGATTTTGGTCAAGGTTTAAGTGAGCAACAAATGGCAGCATTAGGGGGTCAACTTATGCCGAGTCAACATGGTATGGGGATGGCAGTAATGCTTTCTAATGTGACTTTGGAACGCTTAGAAGGCTCACTTACAGTGAGTAATCATAAAGAGCAGGGGGCTGTAGCTACAATCACCCTGAAAGTGGCATGAATTTATTAATAATCGAAGACGACATTAATCTAGCCAACACGCTAGCCAGACGCTTTACAAAACATGGCTTTTGTTGTCAGCTTGCCCAGAGTTGTCAGCAAGCAATTGACATTTGTAGTGCTTTTTCACCCAGTCATTTTTTAGTCGATTTAAAGTTAAAAGATGAAAATGGCTTAACGTTAATAAAGCCAATGCGCCAGCAATTTCCGCGTTCACGCATTATCCTTCTAACAGGCTTTGCAAGTATTGCCAGTGCGGTTGAAGCGATTCGTCTCGGTGCAGATGATTATTTACCCAAACCCGTCGATTTTGTATCGTTATTGAGAACATTACTTGAGGGCAGTGAGGCAGAGCAACCTACCCATACTCTGCCACAAACACAAATAATGTCGCCAGAACGACTCGAATGGGAACATATTCAACACGTATTGCATCGTAATCATGGCAATATATCTGAAACAGCAAGGCAGTTGAACATGCACAGACGAACCTTACAACGTAAACTTCAAAAGAAACCCGTTCAGCAATAAAGATGATATTTAAGTATTGTTAAATTAAGTAGCACAACATAAAAAAGGTATTTAGTATTAGAACCAAATACCACTCGTCACATTTGATTTGCTGCTTTGGGATTCCTTAACTAAAGTCAAATTAACCCTATTGGTTGTATGAGTCTGGTGTATGGATTTTTCTCAACTGAATTTTTTTGCCGTATTTCTTGCTGCGCTTGCTTCTTTTCTTCTTGGGGCTGTTTGGTATTCTCCGTGGTTTTTTAAACGCATTTGGATGGAGAGCTGCGGTTTAACAGAGCTTGATCTTCAGCAAATCAATCATGTCATGGTGTTTGGTGGCAGTTTTGTGCTGTGCCTATTAATTGCTTTAAGTTTATCTTTATTTATTGGTAGCAATGTTAATGTAGGCGTTGCCGTAGGCACAGGGTTTATAATCGGTTTATGTTGGGTAAGTTGCGCACTTGGCATTGGTTATATTTTTGAGCAACGACCCCTTAAATTGTTTTTAGTGAACGCTGGCTATTCTATTTTACAGTTCTCTTTAACGGGTTTGGTTTTGGGGCTTTGGCCATAGACATGATAGCATGAGTTTTTTAATCGCGTTTAGTGTGGAGTTTATGGCTAAACCCAATAAAAAAGGCCCGACGAAAACCGTTGATATATTTTGTAGTCAGTGCAAGTGCCAATTATTTAAATACCGCAAAGGCGGCAAAGGTGCATTAGTTAAGTGCTTTGTTGAACGTATAAGCCAAAATTTTACAGCACAGACGGGTGTTTGCCCGCAGTGCCATCGTCATTTTGCCCGCGAAACAATGATAAGAGGCACACCCGCATTAAAAATTATTGGCGGTAAAGTGACACATAAGTAGCTTATACATAGAATGCGGACATTTATCCTCGTTTAAGTTATCTGCTTTGATACCATTGTTCGGTTTGCTGTTTCAATGAATGAAAACAACCCTCCCCATGGATTGGGCCAGTTGTTTGGGTATAAACAAATGAACAATATGGATTCACGTACGTGATAGCACTTTTATTTGATATTATTGGTATG
Source organism: Pseudoalteromonas sp. MB41 (assembly GCF_020966275.1). Lineage (NCBI taxonomy): Bacteria > Pseudomonadati > Pseudomonadota > Gammaproteobacteria > Alteromonadales > Pseudoalteromonadaceae > Pseudoalteromonas > Pseudoalteromonas sp. MB41. The sequence continues at coordinate 67,354 of NZ_JAJJZF010000005.1, forward strand.
ACGGGTACTTTCTTGGTAGTAGGTGCCTTTTTCATGTTACAACTAAATAAAGCATCCCCGACAGGGCTTGTGTATAACATGATGAACTTAACTGGCGCGGTGCTGCTGTTAATTAGTTTGTGTTATAACTTTAACTTGGCCAGCTTTGTCATTGAAATATTTTGGATTGCGGCATCATTGATTGGCTTATACAAATATCTTAAAACTAAGCGCAGTGAGCGTGTTAAGCAGTTTAGCTAATTGAGACGTTAAACTAATGATACAAGAGCCCATAACTATAAAGTACATGGGCTTTTTTATTACACCAAGTACAGAGCGTCAAAGACTGTATAAAATTAAGTGAATTGGTATAAAAAGATTGCAAGCTTACCCATCTTTTGTATTAATAGTGTAAACAGAGTGTTGCAGTGCAACATTTAATCATTATTACGGGTGTCTCGCAGCATGAAGTTTTTACTATGTTCAACACTTTTTTTAATCGCAAATTCTCCAACAGCGCTATTCGGCGCAGAAGCTTCTGAAGATGAAGATTTATTTTCACTAAGTTTTGAAGATTTACTCGATGTACATGTTGATATTGCGAGTAAAACAGCGGAAACCCTGTCATCAGTTCCTTCAACAATGAGCGTGTTTACCCGTCAGCAAATTCAAGCGCTCGGTGTTGATAATGCGTATGAAGTGATGAATTTTGTTGCGGGTATGCAATCAACCCGCGGTGATTGGGTAGGGGCTGTGCCTAAAGATCATGCCCGAGGAGTATACCTAGATAGTGGTAATGTGTTGGTGATGATCAACGGTGAGCGCGTCAATGAATCATCATTTGGTAAGGCTTCTGTCTACATGCCTTACATACCCATTGAGGTAATAGAAAAAATAGAGTTTATTCGTGGGCCGGGCTCTGCTTTATACGGTAGTAACGCCTTTTTAGGTGTGATGAATATTGTCACGACAAAAGAGCGTAATGCATTACAGGCTGTAGCAGGCAACAATGGTCGTTACGGAGCAACAGCACAGTTCTATAAGCATTTTAGTGACACGGTGTCGGCGTATGCGACGTTATCATACGAAAGTAAATCGGGTGAACGCTACCCACAAGACGTAAAAGACCCTCTAAAAGCGGTGTATATTGAGGCAGGGTTAGATTATAAAAAACTTTCACTTCATACACGTTACAATGAAACGCAACTTGATGAGTTTTTAAATCTTGCCGGTTATTCGAAACAAAACCAACACACCAGTGATAATACGTTTATAGGCATTAAATATAATTGGCTTAATACCGATAAATTCAAGCTAGATAGTCATTACTCTTACAGTAAACATGCAATATCAACGGCTGGGTTGATTGCTGAATTTGACGATATGCCAGACTTTTTATTAGGGCCCGATTGGCAAACCTCTGACAGTAAATTTTCAACAGAATTAAGTTATCAGCTTGATAATCAATGGCAATTAGCTGCAGGCGTTGAATATGCTGAGGCAAAGCAGCAAAAAGCCGGTGTACGTACTAACTATTATGATAGTGACTCACAACAAGTTATCCTCGCGCCTGCTTATTATCAAAATGGGATTGTACGTATTAAAGATTTTCCTTTATTTGCGTCATTAAAGTATACCTTTGAAACGGTGAGTGCTTACGGGCAATTAAAGATTCCATTTTCTGATTCGTTCACGTTCTTTATAGGGGCACGCTATGATGATGTTAAAGATATCGACAGTAAATTATCACCTCGATTAGCAAGCATTTACGAAATTAATCAGTCACATACATTAAAGCTTCAATATGGCGAATCGTTCAGAACACCGGTGACGAATGAACTTTTTTCAAATGACTCTGTGACGAAAGGTAATCCATCATTACAATCTGAATCAGTTAAAACCACTGAACTTGTTTGGCACTATCAAAACGCGACACTTCAAACAAATGCGGTACTTTTCTATAATGAACTTAATGACTTTATTGAGACTGTGCCCTTTCAAGGCAGTGACACACTGTTCACTTTTGAAAACTCACTCAACACTGATAACCGTGGTTTAGAGCTGGATGCTACATGGCAATATAATAAAAAATTTGCGCTTACGGGAACCTATACACACTATTTCCATGAGCCGATAAATGCCAGTTTTAAACGCTTTGCCAGCTTAGTTACCCGTTATAACTTAAACGATAGTTGGCAACTAAGCCTAAACATTTTATGGCGTGACCAAGTGAATGCGGCTTTATTAAACGGTGATGAGTTTAACCAATCGGCTTACAGTTTATTAGGAGGCACGGTTAAATGGCAATTGAATACGCATAGTCATTTAATGTTTAAAGCTGAAAACGTATTGGGTAAAAACTATAACGTGTTTGATCCACGTGTTGAGAATGGCTCTGTCGCTGGTACAACAGAAGAATTATCGCTACACTACCAAATCAATTTCTAGCAGTGTCGTGTTTAAGGTCTGAATGTCATCATTAAGTAAAAAGTTAGTTGCGGCAGGTGCTATTTTAATATTGCTGCTTGTATTGGTTTTTTACATTGGTCGACAACACGATTACACAAAAGCCAGTCAATTAAGCCGTGTGCAAGCGGTGCAATTAAGTCACTATTTTTCAAGTGAACTTGAACGGTTTCAAACGATCCCTGCCTTAGTGAGTGCTAATGATTTAGTAAAAACGTTTGTAACTAACCAAGGTGTTGGTGAACAAGCCGTCAATTATTATCTTGAAGATATCCAGCGTGCAAGTGGTGCATCAGATGTTTATTTAATGGACTTATCTGGCTCTGTTGTGGCCAGTAGTAATTGGCAAGTCGATTACACCTTTCTTGGCAGTAACTTTGCGTTTAGGCCGTATTTTTATTTAGCGAAAAAAGGTGAAAAAGTTGCTTACTTTGCACTAGGAATGCGCTCAAGTGAGCGGGGTATATACTTCTCTGAACCGGTTATTGCAGACGGTAAAGTTATTGCCGTCGTGACATTAAAAGTGAATGCAAAAAAGTTTGAGCAAGACAGGCAATTGCTAAATGCGTCAGACAGTACGCACTTTCATATTTCTCTTGAAGACAGTGTTATCGTGATGTCTGATGTGCAAAGCTGGCGTTTAAATTCGTTAAAAGCGCTTAGCGAAAAGCAAATGGAAACGCTTGTAAGTTCAAGGCGATACCTATCACATACGCCAAGTTTATTAGCTTATACTTCTAAGCCTTTAAGTGATAATACGGCTGAGCAAACCATCGAAATAAATAATAAGCGAGTGCGATTTATTAGCGCGTTCGAAACCATCGATATTATTAATGCGAAAGCCAGCGTGCTGGTAGATATAAGCGGTTTAGAAGTTGCACAAATACCACGTTTACTGTGGTTTAGCGTGTTTTATATGATAGTTGTCGTGCTGATACACATGAGTATGGTTCGTTTCGCGGGTTATAAAAAACTCTTATTTTCAAGACACAGTCTTGAGCAAGAAGTGATAGAGCGTACGCATGCACTCGAAAAAGCGCAAAAGGCACTTGTCCAAGCTGCTAAGCTGGCTACGATAGGCCAGTTAAGTGCGGGTATTAATCATGAAATAAACCAGCCATTAAGTGCAATGAACACTTATTTAGTCAGTGCAAAGCGACTGCTTATGAAAGGCAATATTGAACAAGCATCAGAAAACCTCGTATTGGTGCAATCGCTCATTGAGCGTGTGCATAAGATCGTTGCTCAACTTAAGCATTTTAGTAAGCCTGCACAAACGCAACTGCGTGAACAGAGCTTATCGCGGATGCTTAAAAATGCATTAATGATCGCCAGTGCCCAATTAAAGCAAGATGATATTGATGTTAAAACAGCCGACATCTCAGAACATATCACGGTATGGGTCGACAGTGTAAAGTTTGAACAAGTATTAGTGAATGTAATCACCAATGCCAGCCAAGCGATGGCTGAATGTGAAAAACGCGAATTGAGTTTTGAGCTTGAATTATTTGACGACAGAGTGAAGTTTTCGATATTAGACACAGGCCCAGGCATTGACCAACATGCATTAGGCAGTATTTTTGAGCCATTTTACAGTACCAAAACCAGCAATGGTTTGGGGTTAGGGCTGTCTATCTCCCGACAAATTATCGACTCATTCAATGGTCGATTAAGTGCCCATAACCGCCCTGAAGGGGGCGCACAGTTTATTATTACACTACAAAGCAATAAGGAAACCTCATGAGTTTAGTTGCCAATGCCTGCCAACAGGTGATCGTTATTGATGATGAAGCGGTGATCCGTGATTCATTAAAGCAACTGCTCGAGATTGAAGGCTATCAGGTGCAATGCTTTAGCGAACCAACGGCGGCGTTATCTAAACTAAGTCGTCGTTTTGAGGGGGTTGTATTAAGCGATATTAATATGCCTAAGATGGATGGTTTAACCTTTTTAGAACAAGTTAAGGCATTTGATAGTGAACTACCGGTTATTTTTCTAACGGGCTTTGCAGACGTGTCTGTCGCAGTAAAAGCCATGCAATTAGGGGCTTATGACTTATTTGAAAAGCCGCTAACTGAGCAGCTATTAGATTGCATTGCGCGAGCATGCGATAAACGCGCGTTGGTGATGGAAAACCGTGCATTGAAAATTGCAGTCGAAAAAACATCAGCTCCTGGTGTGCGAATTTTGGGTGAAACCGAACAAATGCAGCAGATGATGCATTTACTCAATGCCGTGATTGATACGCCAGCAGATGTATTAATTGAAGGCGAAACAGGCACCGGGAAAGAGCTAGTTGCTCGCTACCTCCACGACCAAAGTAATCGTTCATCAGCAAATTTTGTTGCCATAAACTGTGGCGCAATTCCTGAGCAGTTAATTGAGAGTGAGTTATTTGGTGCAGCCAGTGGCGCGTACACGGGGGCAACACAATCACGACAAGGTAAGTTTGAATTTGCTAAAGGGGGAACGGTATTTTTAGATGAAATAGAATCGACCCCAGCAAGTTTGCAGGTTAAGTTATTACGCGTGCTTGAAGAGCGAAAAGTTACTCCCGTTGGTGACAATCATGCTGTTGATCTTGATGTGCGTATTGTTGCAGCAACCAAGGTTGATCTACTTTCTTTAGTCGAAGCGGGTGAGTTTAGAGCCGATCTTTATTATCGACTGAACCTCGTTAAAGTGAGTATCCCTGCGTTACGTGATCGTAAAGCTGATATACCGTTGCTGTTTAAACATTTTAGCTCCATTGCGGCGACTCGATTCCATAAACCACCTGCAACACTGAATAGCGAAGCTAAACAACGTCTGTTAGCCTACGATTGGCCTGGCAACGTGCGTGAACTTAGAAACCAAGCAGAACGCGCTGTTTTGTTGGGCTCTGACTTAGCATTTGCCACTAATAATGATAGTAACAACGTAATCCAACTCGCCCAAGATCTCAGTCTCGCTGAAAAAATGAGTTTTTATGAGCAGTCACTGATTGAAGAAGCACTTGAGCGAAACAATGGCAGTATTAAAAATACCATGCAAACCCTGCAAATCGCCCGTAAAACACTCTATGACAAAATGAGTAAGTACGGTATTAATCGTGAAATGTTCAAGGATTAAGCAATCACAAAGTGGGTGTGGGTGGATTAAGTGACATCGCATCTTAAAAAATGTGTGGAAATCCGCACATAAAAACAATGCCAATAAATTGATTTAATCATAACTATATGTATTTTAAGTTTTTTAAATTTATTGTGTGAGTTGGCAATTAATTTGCCTCTAGTGTTAGGAACAACAATTTGAACCTAATATAAAGGGGCGCATAATGACAACAATAGTAACTTATACAAAAACTCGCGTTGCAGCGGGTATAATTTTAGCGTGTTTTGCAAGCTCATCTATGGCTGCTGACTACGCTGTATATGGAAAAGCCGAAGTTCAAATAGCCAACACTGATACTGGTGTGATGCGCTATGCTGATGAAGGTACGCAAATTGATGCACCTTTTTCTCGTATAGGCATCAAGGGCAGTCATAAACTCACTGAATCATTAAAAGCTGTGTTCAAATACGAAGTACAAGTAAAAGGCTTTGAACACGATGATACTAATGAGCCATTCTCAGCACGTAATACATATTTAGGCTTAGCGGGCGATTTTGGTGAAGTCGTCGTTGGTCGTAATGACACGCGCTTTAAATATTCAGAAGGCAAACTTGACGGTTTTAACGAAACACAAGCTGATATTGCGCAGTTGATCCCAGGGCAAGACCGGATTGGCGACACCATTACCTATAGCTCTAAAACATATGCGGGTGCTTCATTAGCGTTAACATACGCGCCAAAAGACGATAGCAGTAATGATGAGTTAGGGTTTGCTGCAACCGTTATTTATGGTGACCGTGCATTAAAATCAGCTAATTATTATGTTGCAATCAGTCATGTTGATGCTCTTAATAAATTAACGGCAAGTCGCGTTGTCGCGGCGTGGAAACACGAAAATCTTCAGTTAGCCGGTTTAATCCAACGTAGTGAATCAACAGACGGGACTAAAGAAGGCAATGGTTATGCTGTAAGTGCAAGCTATGCAATTGATAAATGGGTCCCTAAATTACAATACGTAAAAGACGACTCTAAAATTCGCCATGCTGAAGAAGGTAAACAATGGACAGCAGGTGTTGACTATGTATTTGATAAACAAACAACTGCATACTTATTCTATACTGATTTAGACCTTGATATTGAATCAGATAACAGCATTGCACTTGGCCTTAAGTACAAGTTTTAAGGAGTCGGTATGTCATTAGTTAATCAAACAAAAGACGGCACAGAGCAACGTCCGTTGATGACCACTGTGATGCTTTTATTGGGTCCATTAGTGATGCTATTAACATGCTTAATAGACCCACCAGCAGGGATGAGTGAACCCGCACTTAGAACAGCAGGCCTTGCATTTTGGATGGCATCTTGGTGGGTGAGTGAGGTTGTGCCAATTCCAGCTACTTCATTATTACCACTGGTTATATCACCTCTTGCTGGTATTGCAGCAATCAAAGGGGTTGCAGCACCGTATGCTCACCCTTTGATCTTTTTATTCTTGGGCGGTTTTTTAATTTCTATCGCGATGGAGCGTTGGGGGCTACATAAACGTATAGCACTTAATACAATGCTTCGTGCGGGAACAAAACCTAGCCTACAAATTTTAGCGATGATGTTGGTGACGGCATTTTTATCAATGTGGATGTCAAATACAGCCACTGCGGTGATGATGCTACCGATTGCTATGTCGATCACGATGTTAGTAAAGCAATCTAATCCTGATAACGACCAATTTGGCAAAGCATTATTACTATCTATCGCGTATGGCGCGAGCATTGGTGGTATTGCCACATTGATTGGTACTCCGCCAAATGCATTAATGGCAGCGTACTTATCAGATAGCTATAAAATTGATATTGGTTTTGCACAGTGGATGAAAGTGGGTGTCCCGCTTGCAACAGTCATGCTTATCTTGTGCTGGGTATGGTTAACTAAGTTTGCTTATAAAGTGGATACACCGTGCGCGCAAGATGCGAGCCAAGATACTAAATCATTATTTTCAACCCAGCTTAAAGAGCTTGGCGTAATGCAGCGTGCTGAAAAAGGCGTGGCAATAGTGTTTGTACTTGCTGCAGTGTGTTGGATTTTCAGACCGTTATTGGCTGACTCAACAGGGTTAAAAATATCGGATACAGGCATTGCGATTGCTGCTGCTTTACTGCTGTTTGTGTTACCTGCTAATAAAGGGGATGGCGAGCGTATTCTCGATTGGGAAAGTGCAGCAAAAGTGCCCTGGGGCGTGTTATTACTGTTCGGGGGTGGTTTAACACTTGCTGCGCAAATTAAATCATCAGGCCTAGCAGAGTACATCGCTCACATGATTGAAGGTGCAAGTGTGATTCCGTTAGTACTGAGTGTCTTGGCTGTTGCAACATTGATTACTTTCTTAACTGAGATCACAAGTAATACCGCAACTGCTGCTGGTTTCTTACCGCTATTAGGTCCGGTTGCTGAATCTGTATTTGGAACGCCTTTAGTGTGGGTTATTCCTGCAGCGATTGCATGTAGCTGCGCATTCATGATGCCTGTTGCAACCCCTCCTAATGCCATTGTGTTTGGGTCAGGGCAAATTCAAATGCGTGACATGATCCGATCAGGCTTTGCACTTAATATCATTGCGATTGCGATGATTACGCTAATTACAATGACCTTCGCGGCCGCTGTGTTTGGCTTTTAAGATACATTTATAATATCCAACCTATTCCAACCAACAACAGCGCTCACCCTGAGCGCTGTTTTTTTACTTCTATGAAAGTTGCGGCGGTTATTATTGATCGCTATAGTTGAATTTGTCGCTATTCAAGAGATCACATTTTGACTGATATTCAAAGACTTCTACATTCTCAATTCCAGCAACTCAATCGTACTTTTTTGGCTGAACCTTATTTGCCAATCGAGCAGCGTATTAGCATTTTAAAACAGATAAAAAATAGCCTGATTACTAACGAGCAAGCCCTTGTTGCGGCGACGAGTAAAGATTTTGGATACCGCACTGCTTTTGACACCGTACTGGGTGATTTATTACCGACAGTAAAACTCATCAGTGACACAATAAAACGGCTGCCCAAGTGGGCTCGCAATGAGTCGCGTGGTGTGGGTATTAGTTTGTGGCCCTCTAAAGCTCATATTAATTATCAGCCAAAAGGTGTTGTCGGTGTTATTGCGCCGTGGAATTATCCTATACAGCTCGCACTGGTTCCTGTCATTACCGCGTTAGCGGCAGGTAATCGAGTGATGCTAAAAGTCAGCGAATTTACACCCCATACCAATGAGATTATAAAGGATATATTTTCTGGTGAGTTAGCAGCGCATTGCCATATTGTTGAAGGGCAGAGCGAGGTTGCTGCGGCGTTTAGTGAACTGCCTTTTGCACACATATTATTTACAGGCTCCACAACAGTAGGTCGTAAGGTGATGCAGGCCGCGAGTCAGCATTTAACACCGGTTACTTTAGAACTTGGCGGTAAATCACCGGTTGTGATTCTTGACGATGTGAATATAAAATCAGTGGCGAAAACATTGCTGTTTGGCAAGCTAAATAATGCAGGGCAAATTTGTGTTGCACCTGATTATGTATTCGTGCCAAAAAAACATGAGCATCAATTACTGCAACAGCTATGTGAGCTCTATAAACAGCATTTTAAAGACGGCGTTGAGGGAAAAAACCTAACTTCAATCGTCTCTGACTCTCAATATCAGCGTTTAAAATCATATTTAGTGGATGCTGAAGATAAAGGGGCTCAAATTTTTAAGCCGCTTGAAGAGAATCAATATGACGATTTAAAACATCGTTTGGGTTTGCATATATTGACGCAAGTTAATGATGCGATGAACGTGATGCAAAATGAAATATTTGGCCCATTACTGCCGATAATGAGCTATGAATCATTGCAACAGGTTATTGACTATATAAATAGTCACCCTCATCCCTTAGCATTGTATATTTTTGGCCACGATAAAGAGAGGATTTCGTTTGTGAGTCAGTCGATTCGCAGTGGCACCTTGGCAATAAATGATGTGTTGATGCAAGTGACCGCAGATCAGCTTCCTTTTGGTGGGATTGGTGAATCAGGAATGGGTCACTACCATGGAATAGAAGGGTTTAAAACTTTTAGTCATGCCAGAAATACATTGGTATCTGGTAAATTTAATCCAAGAACACAGCTATTGCTTAAGCAAAATAAATTGCTTATTACGCTATTAAAATGGATGTACTTGCGTCGATAGACGCAAGTACTTCGTGTCATTATAAACGACCGTCAGGGGCGTATAATCCCGCTTGTATTTTTGCGTAAATAGCGTCGGCTTTTTCTTTTGCAGCTTCAACTTCTGCTGGCATCATGTTTCGCTCGTCAAGTTTACGACTATGACTGGCATCCATATTGCCATTGTATTCAGCAATTGTGTTCCAAATATATGACTTTTCAAGGTTTTTTGGAACGCCCAAACCATCATAATACATTAACGCCATATTATACTGCGCAAGCGTAAAGTTATTTGCAGCAGCCTTTTGATACCAGCTCATTGCTGTGCGGTAGTCCTGTAAAACACCTTCACCATTGGCATACATAACACCTAAATTATATTGTGCTGCAGGGTGGTTTTTTTGCGCTGCCATTTCGTAAAGTGATATTGCTTTCTCTTTGTCTAGTTTTACCCCTTTACCTTCTTGGTAAAGTACACCAAGTGCAAACATTGAATCTGCGTGAACTTGCTTAACGGCTTTTTGGTAAAGCTCTGCTGCTTTACGGTAATCACGCTGAACACCGAACCCACCTTCGTACATTTTAGCTAATTCATAAATAGCGGGTGCATAGCCACGATCTGCAAGGTAATTAAATTCTTGAAGTGCTTCTTCAAAACGTCCTTCATTCGCTGCGAGTTGAGCATCTTCTAGGCTTGCATTGGCAAACGGTGAAAGAAGTAACACGCTGCTTAGCAATAGTGATTTTAAATTAGGCTTGATCATAGTCTGCCTCCAAATGTGTGTTTAAATATCAATAATTAGGGTATTGATAAAAGCCTTGCCGTATCAGCAAATGGGCAAAACATATTGTTAGTTTAGACCCAACTACTGCAAATGCCTAATTTATAGACACCGACACGCTTAGTAATTAACAAGTAGGCTTAAGATACAGATTTTAATAGAAAAACTAAAGAAATAAAAAAAGCCCAGAGTGGGCTTTTTGAGGTCATATCTACCGTCACCGATATGAGCAATGTAGCAAGTAAAGTGTAACGTTTTATGTCGGTGCTCGGGTCGAGGAAGCAACCATCATTCAAGAGTCACGTCTTGAACAAACTTGGTGGAACAGCATCAAACCCTTGTAGGTATTGAAACTGCGGTATAAACAGTTTAGCGAACCAAGTTGTTGATAACGATTATTACTTAGGTTTAACTGTTCGTCAATAGTTAAATGAGAATTAATTTCATTAAAATGCAGGCATTGCATATTTACACTCTCTATCAACTTGCTAAAGTAATTAGACAGGAACAGGATTTTACAAATACAAATGAAAAAAATATCAAAGTACCTTATTGCACTTAGCATATTGCTTGGCATTGCAGGATGTTCACCTAGCTTTACCTATAACAACCTTGGCTGGTTGTCTGGGTTTTGGATAGACGACTATGTCGACTTGAATAGCGACCAAGCAGATAAGTTTAAACACATAGTCCAAACTAGCCGTGATTGGCACAGAGAAACGCAATTGCCTTTGTACAAGCGTGATCTCGAACATTTAAAATCATTACTTGATAAAAATGTTAGTCATGATGAATTAAAAACCCATTTCTTAGCTGCCAAACAGCATTGGCAAACATTAGTGACAAAACTTGAACCTGAGTTAATTGCATTAGCAAATACCTTGTCTTACAAGCAGCGTGTTGAGTTTGTTGCTGCGTTACAAGAGAACATTAACGATGAATATGAAGAGCATGAACAAAAAACGCCAGCAGAACATGATAAAGCGCGTTTAGATGACAACCTTGATACCTATAAAGAGTGGCTTGGTACAAAGTTATCAACTGAACAAAAAACATTGGTTGTCGATTTCACTCATCAGCGTGTCGATACTTTTTTGCTCTGGATGCAGTACAAACAAAAACGTTTAGATGCACTTAAAACGTTATTTTTACAAGAAACCAAGCCCGCCGATTTTGATCAACAACTTGCGGTTATTATTAACGACCGAGTTGCGTTCATGAGCCAAGCACTTATTAACGCTGACGACAAAAATTTAGAGAATTACGTGAAACTATTGTTAGCACTTAAATCCACATTAACAGACAAACAGCAAAAAAATGTACGCAATGAATTTAATGATCTGATCGAAGAAGTGACAGCGTTAATCAACGATTAGTTGTTTATTTTGAACTGAATATTTAAGCCGGTTCTGTTATTAGCGTGTGCTACTAATCCAAAGAGATACTGTGTAGTAATAATAGGGATGTAGTGTAAAGAGCTTACCTTAACGCTGTTCACTGTTAATAAAATGTTCCTAATTAATTTGTTTCACGCTAAAATCAAGTAATCATAACAAAGCGAGAAACTTGATGGATATTGGTGCGCTGAGAGGCACTCAGGCTTTACGAAATAACGTTCTTAAATGGATGAGCTTTTGTTTGGGCGTACTTGCAACAATATTCGCTTTTTATAATTTACTCTATAACGACTTTGCTGTGCTTGGCATACTCGAAGTTTTCTTTGCCGTTTTTTGTTTCCACACCTATTTTTACACACGACAACACTATGGCCATCTGTGGCAATCGCTCACTCTGTGCGTTTTTTTGAGTCTGCTTGTTGTTATTGGTACGCATTTTGGTGATATTAAAAACCTGCTATTTATTTGGACGTGCGCTCTGCCCATTTTGTATTATTTGTTATTAGGCAAGCGATATGGGCTATTTTTCTCGTTTGGAATAGCCATCATCCAAGGCATTACTTTACTCAGTAAAGAGACCTTAGTACCGTTAAACTCTGTTAATTCGTTACTCAACCTCTCGTTTGTCTATATCAGCATTTGGGCTGTGTCGCACAGTTTTGAAAATAGCCGTGCAGAATATGGAAAGCGTCTTGAAAATTTAGCCTTGTTAGACCCTCTCACAGGGGCTGGCAATCGACTCGCAATGACTCATTATTTCGAAGTTGAGCTGACTCATAAAAATGGTTTGTTTATGTTAATGCTCGACCTTGATTACTTTAAAAAAATTAATGATCAGTACGGTCATGAAGTAGGCGATAGAGTGTTAATAGAGGTCACCAGTTTCTTTAGGCAACGGCTTAATAAAGGCTATGTGTTTCGTATTGGTGGCGAAGAATTTGCTATCTTTTTACCTGCAAGTGACCCACAGAGTGCGTTTGAATTTGCGGATATGTTGCGTGAGCAATTAGCCACAATTGACTACCAAATAGATGAGCACACAATTAATGTAACCATTAGCATTGGTGTTGCGTGTTATATGCCAAAGCAAACCCTTAAAAACTTTATCAAACGGGCTGATGACGCCTTATATCAGGCAAAACAGCAAGGACGTAATCGTGTTGTTACAGCCTATGAGTTAAATATTTCTCAACTGTTTTGCGATACAGATAAAGCAAGCTAAGTACTTTTTTGATACATGGCATCGTAATTAGGGATATTTGCTTCCCAAATGGGGATATCTTTACCTATGTATTCACGCATAGCATCAAAAAATAAGCGTGTTCTGACTGGCAGGTCTCTGTGTGGATACACAGCATACACCGCACTGTAATCAAGTAATTCAATGTTGGTCAAAATAGGCACTAAATCACCTCGCTTTACTTCATTTTCAAGTATAAAGGCAGGAGCGAGCACATACGCGTTTCCTGAAATAGCCTTCATAAGAAGTACTTCTGCGTCATTAGCCCTGAAAACACTTTTAATATTTTGCTCGATAATATCGCCATTAGCATTGCGATAACGAATACCACTTATACGCTTACTCGGACTGGTGTAGCTGGCTGCTGGCAGTTCTTTTAAATCTTCTACAGATGTTGGCATACCGTAGGTTTCAATAAACTCAGGCGAGGCTAAGAGCAACATCCGGTTACGTGCAATTTTACGCGCGATGAACGAGGAGTCTTTTGGTTCGCCAACACGAAACGCGAGATCGTAACCCTCAGACACTAAATCAATTAATCTGTCGTCTAGACGAAGTTCCACTTCTACTTGCGGAAAACGTTTTTGAAAGTCGTTAATAACCGGTTGAATGTAGCGTTTGCCAAGAATACTTGAGGAAGTGATTTTAAGGGTTCCTCGCGGTTCTTGGTGATAGTTTTCAGCTAGTCGCACTGTTTCATTTAAGAGATCTCTGAGTTCAGCGGCTTTTTTGATCATTTCAGCCCCTGCTGCAGTTAATGAAAACGAGCGCGTGGTTCTATTAAGCAAGCGAACACCTAACTCGTCTTCGAGGCGGCTAATTTGTTTAGAGATAACTGAGCGGTCGATGTTTCTCGATTCAGCGGCTTTTGCAAACGAGCCTCGTTCTATTACCTCAAGTAGCATTAACAGGCGGCTGGTGGTATCCATAGCAGTTCCTAAAACATTATTGATGCCATTTTGGCATTAAAGAATTTAGAAATCTATCATTTTTGTCATCTAATTAGTGCCGTAACATTGTCTCCAATCTATAAACAGGAGAGTCGTGATGAACAAATCTATTCTTGCAGTGGCAGTGGCCATTGCGAGCTTAACGCTTGCAGGGTGTGGCACAGAAGCCAACCAAACAGCGCAGCAACAGCATTTACAACCTATTGATGTAGCACAAGTACTCGTTAAGCCAGTACAAAATTGGCACACCTATACAACACGTTTAGAAGCACCGCAAGAAGTTGCGCTCATGCCACGTGTTTCGGGTGTGATCGATAAAATTAACTTTAAAGAAGGTGACAGCGTTAAAGAAGGCGATTTGCTTTTCACGCTTGATGCACGCCCTTTTGCTGCGGTGGTTGATAGCTTAAAAGCGCAAATTGAAAGCGCCAAGGCAGCACTTGAGCAAGCTAAAAGTGAAGCAAAACGAGCTGAGCGCTTAACAGAACGAAAAGCTATTTCAATTGAGCAAGCAGAGTCTCGTAAATCAACCCTTAGACAACGCGAAGCGCAATTGTTAGCTCTTCAGGCTGAACTGAGTGCAGCTAAGCTTGATTTAGCATTTACCCAAGTTCGTTCACCCATTGATGGCGTAGTATCGCGGGCAAATATCACCAAAGGTAACAACGTACTTGCCGGTCAAAGTGTGTTAACACGCATTGTTTCAAACCAGCAAATGTATGCTTACTTTGATATTGATGAGCGTACGTGGAATCAGTCATTTGCTGATGTTACAGCGCAAAGCGAACAAGCGGTCGTGATGCAAAAAGTGGGCGAAACGAGCTTTAACTTTTATGGCAAAATTAATTTCATTGATAATCAAATTAACGAAACTACCGGTACTCTTCGCGTTCGTGCCGTGTTTGAAAACGATGAGCAACAACTGCGTGCGGGGTCATTTGCTCGTATTAAGCTTGCAGCCAATAAAGTAAGCGAAAAAGTTATCGTGCCAGAGCGCGCAATTGGTACAGATTTAAAGAACCGTTTTGTACTCACTGTGGGTGAAGGCAATGTTCTTGAATATAAATTAGTGACGGTGGGCGAGCGTTACGGCAGCCTACGCGCGATTACATCAGGCTTAAATGAAAGTGATGTGATAGCCGTCAATGGCCCTGCTCGTGTAGGTCCTGGTATGCCTATCTCACCAAACACCATCACCATTAACAGCGACGGAATAGCATTCACTCTTTCCAGTACAAATTCAGACTTGGTCGCAAAACAGTAGGGCAAAATGAAATTTTCACACTTTTTTATTCAGCGACCCATCTTTGCTGCGATGCTGTCGCTTATCTTTCTTATCGCAGGGGCCATCTCTTTATTTCAATTGCCAGTCAGTGAGTATCCAGAAGTGGTGCCGCCAACGGTTGTTGTGACGGCAAGTTACCCGGGTGCAAACCCAACGGTGATTGCTGAAACAGTGGCGACTCCGCTTGAGCAAGAAATCAATGGTACCGAAAACATGTTGTATATGTTTTCGCAAGCAACCAGTGATGGCCGCATGACACTAACGGTAACGTTTGCGTTAGGTACTGATTTAGACCGTGCACAAGTACAAGTGCAAAATCGTGTAAATAGTGCACTACCGCGATTACCACAAGAAGTTCAGCGTTTAGGTGTCGTAGCCGAAAAATCATCACCCGATTTAACCATGGTGGTGCATTTATACTCGCCTGAAAAAACGCACGATACGACCTACTTAGCAAACTATGCTGACTTGTATATCAAAGACCAAATTGCACGTCTTCCGGGAGTGGGTGACGTACGTATGTTCGGTGGTGGCCAATACTCGATGCGCGTTTGGCTAAATCCAGATGCGCTATCGGCACGCGAATTAACGGCAATGGATGTAGTAAATGCATTGCGTGCGCAAAACCAACAGGTTGCTGCGGGTAGCTTGGGTGCACAACCTACGTCGAAAAGTAACCAATTCCAAATTCTAATGAATGTAAAAGGGCGCTTAAGCTCACAAGAAGAATTTGAAAATGTGATCATTAAAGTCGGTGAACAAGGTCAGCTTACACGCCTAAGTGATGTTGCACGCCTTGAGCTTGGCCAAGACACGTATGCACTAAGAGCGATGCTAGATGGTCAACCAGCCCTTGCTATGCCCGTATTCCAACGCCCCGGTTCTAATGCGATTGAGCTTTCTGATCAAGTGCGTGAAACCATGAAGGTGTTAGCTAAAGACTTTCCATCAGGAGTAGAATACGACATTGTTTATGACCCCACTATTTTCGTACGCGGCTCGATTGATGCTGTAATTAAAACGCTTTTAGAAGCAATCGCGTTAGTTGTTATTGTTGTGGTGGTGTTTTTACAAACATGGCGTGCATCGGTTATCCCACTGATTGCTGTGCCAGTATCTTTGATTGGTACGTTTGCGGTAATGCAATGGTTAGGCGTATCTATTAATACCTTATCGTTATTTGGGCTCGTACTCGCAATTGGTATTGTTGTCGATGATGCCATTGTTGTGGTTGAAAACGTTGAACGAAATATCGAACAGGGCTTATCACCACTAGAAGCAACTCGTGTTGCGATGACAGAAGTAACCGGGCCAATTATCGCTATTGCGTTAGTATTGTGCGCGGTATTTATTCCTACGGCTTTTATTACTGGTTTATCGGGTCAGTTTTATAAGCAATTTGCACTCACTATTACTATTTCAACGGTTATCTCAGCATTTAACTCGTTAACATTATCGCCTGCGTTATCGGCGTTATTATTAAAAGGCCATGATGCAAAACCAGACCGTTTAACTAAGTTATTAAACCGCCTATTTGGCAACTGGCTATTTAAACCCTTTAACCGCGTGTTTGATAAAGGCGCCAATGGCTACGAAAAACTCGTGCAAAAGCTTATTCGTATGAGTGTGATTGTATTAGTTGCTTATGTTGCGCTTGTTGGTGGCACCGTTAAATTGTTTGATGCTGTTCCGGGTGGCTTTATTCCACAGCAAGACAAGCAATATTTAGTGGCTGTTGCACAGTTACCTGATGCGGCAAGCTTAGACAGAACCCAAGAAGTCGTGCAAGAAATGGAAAAAATTGCACTACAAGTCCCCGGTGTTGCAAACACTGTGTCGTTTCCTGGTTTATCTGTAAATGGTTTCACCAATAGCCCAAATAGCGGCATTGTGTTTACTCCGCTTGCACCTTTTGAAGAGCGTCAAGACCCGAGTATGTCTGCAATGGCGATAGCGGCGCAGTTAAATCAAAAATTTGCCGCTATTGATGAAGCGTTTGTCGCGGTGTTCCCGCCACCGCCAATTCAAGGTTTAGGGACTACTGGCGGCTTTAAACTGCAAATTGAAGACCGTGCTAACAAAGGCTTTGAAGCACTCTTTAACAGTTTACAAGCAACCATTACTAAAGCGCAGCAAGACCCTGCATTAATGGGACTTTACTCTAGCTTTAGAATTCAAGTGCCACAAATGGATATCGACATTGACCGAGAGCAAGCGCTTATTCAAGGCATTCCTCTTGATGAAGTATTTAATGCCTTACAAGTCTATTTAGGTTCTGTGTATGTGAATGACTTTAACTTGTTTGGTCGTACTTATCAGGTAAATGCGCAAGCTGATGCTGATTACCGTCAAGATCCAGAGCAAATTTTGAATCTAAAAGTACGTAACCGTATGGGTGAGATGGTGCCATTAGGTTCTGTATTAACGGTCACACCAACAACAGGCCCAGATCGTGTGATGCACTATAACGGTTATCCTACAGCTGAACTAAATGGTAGCCCAGCACCAGGTTATAGCTCAGGCCAAGCACAGCAAGCTATTGAAGCAATCCTTGCAGACACACTCCCCAATGGGATTGAGTTTGAATGGACAGAAGTAACCTATCAGCAAATATTAGCGGGTAACACCATGGTGTATGTTTTCCCACTTGTTGTATTGCTTGTGTTCATGGTACTTGCGGCGCAATACGAGAGCTTGAGATTACCACTTGCTATTATTCTGATTGTGCCTATGACTATTTTCTCGGCCTTGTTAGGTGTGTGGTTTGTGGGTGATGACAACAATATCTTCACACAAATCGCACTAATCGTACTGGTTGCGCTAGCAAGTAAAAACGCCATTTTAATGGTTGAGTTTGCACGAGATCAGCATAAAACGGGAATGTCTCATCTTGAAGCCATTATTAAAGCGTGTCGCTTACGACTTCGCCCAATTCTAATGACATCAATTGCTTTTACGGCAGGTGTTGTACCTCTTGTTCTTGCCACTGGTGCAGGTGCTGAGATGCGTCACGCTATGGGGAACGCGGTATTCTCAGGCATGATTGGTGTAACCGTGTTTGGCTTATTGTTTACCCCGGTGTTTTATATGTTAGTAACGAAAAAATCGCAGAAGGAGCAACACGATGCATAAGCCTTTTGATGTAATCATTAAAAAAGGCAAACTTGTAAGTGCAATGCTGTTAGCCGGTGTATTGGCAGGCTGCGCACAAAGCGTAGACATACAAGAGCAGCAAGTTAGCCTGACACAATTTGTCAGTGATACACAAATTGGTGCACAAAACGAAGGTGCGAGCGAGAATAACTGGTGGCGTCGTTTAGATTCAGCGCAGTTAGACAATTTAGTGACTGATGCATTAGCAATGAATCACGACTTAAAAACCAGCCAACTTCAACTTGATGCAGCCATAGCTCGTTTAGGTGCAGCCCGTGCGGATTATTATCCGCAGGGCAGCTTAAGCGTAATCGCACAACGCAGTAGCTTAGATGGCGCTATTACGCGCCAATCAAACGCGGGTGTTAATGTAAATTGGCAGCTTGACTTATTTGGTCGAATTACAGCTTTAGTGGATGCTGCGAATGCTGGCGCACTAAATCAAGCCGAGCAGTTAAGGGCATTGCAGGTTGAAGTGGTTTCAGCGGTAGTGCAAGGCTATGTAAGCTATCAAGGTAATGTGCAAAAACAAGCGATTATTGAGATGCAAATCGAGGCGTTAGAGCAAAGTATTGATGTGCTGAGAGCAAGAGTTGAAGAGGGCGTTGCCAATGAGTTGGACCTTAATCGTACCCTTGCTCAGTTAAAGCAGCAACAAGCGCTTATTCCTGAGCTTAGTTACTTGCAATATCGCGACTTAGCAACCCTTGCGGTGCTAACTGGCCGACTTGCAAGCGACATAACGCTGATTGAAGAGTCTGAATTATTGAGCCGCGATTTTAGCGTGTCGTTTTATAAAGCGAGTGAAGCAATGGCACTCAGACCGGATATTACCAGTGCCTTGTATCAGTTCAGTCAAGCTTATTCACTCAGTGTGGCAGCCTCTAAAGCGCTTCTGCCTGATATTAGCCTAGCAGGGTTTGCAGGTGTGGTGAGTTTAACCAGTAATGGTTTAGACGATACCGTGCAACAATGGCAAGTGACGCCAAAAGTTGAATGGTCATTACTCAGCTATCCTGCATTATTGGCTCAACGAGACGCACAGCAATTTTTAAGCGAAGCGGCTTACAGCGACTATCAAAGTAAAGTACTAAAAGCGATAAGCGAAAGTGAACTTACCTTGCAACGCTTAGTCAAACAACAGCAACAACTTGATTTTGCTAATCAGCGTTTTAATTATGCGAATAAAGCATTTGAACAAGCTCACGCTATGTATGAAGAAGGACAAATTCCTTACTTAGAGTTGTTAGATGCGAGACAGGATGTTTTAATAGCGCAAGAAAATGCTGTTGATTCAACTATTGCATCTGTCCAGGCCAAGGTAAGCGCATATAACGTGTTTAACGGTCGTTGGAGCTTTGAACTTAACAATCTTTAACCCAGAGTATTAAATGTCACATATTCAACAAACTACAGATCTTCCGTCAACAATGCGCGCGCTAGCAGTGGTTGAGCCCAATGACGCTATTACGTTATCTGAGCTTTCTGTGCCAGTACCGAGTCCTGAAGGGAACGAACTTTTGATTAAAGTTGAATATGTGGGCTTAAACCATGTTGATGCTAATTTTGCAAAACAAGGTTTTTGTAAATGGCATTACCCGCATGTATTAGGCCATGATGCTGTTGGGGTGGTTGTTCAGGCAAATAAAGGTGTATTCCCTGGTGTTGGTGCACGCGTTGTATGGCACGCCAGTCTTGGCGACCAAGGTGTGTTATCTGAATACACAACGGTGCCAAACTATGCTGTATCGGTTGTGCCAGATAACGTATCACCTGCAGACGCTGCAACCTTACCTTGTTCAGGTATGACGGCATTAATTGCCCTTGATAAGTTGCAGCTGAGCGAAGGGGATTCACTGTTTATTGATGCTGGTGCTGGCGGAGTTGGCCAATTTGCTATTCAATTTGCTAAGCAACGTGGTGCAACGGTGTTTACCACCGCCAGCAAACACAATCATAAGTTACTTAAGCAATTAGGTGCAGATGTCGTGTTTGATTATAAAGACCCTAAACTTGAAGATAAAATTCGTCGTGAACTAGGGCCGCAAGGCTTTGATGCTGTTCTTGATTGTATTGGTGGTGATACTACCATTCGTAACGTTGAACTAATGCGCTTTTGTGGCCATATTGCATGCTTAAACGAACTCCCGAAATTCGAACAAGAACTGATGTTCAGACGCGCACCTAATATTGGTATTGTGTCGCTTGGTGGGGCTTGGCTTGCTAATAGCTTATGTGCACAGCAAAAGTTAAGTTTTATGGGCAATTTATTACTCGATAATGCAGCGCGTGGTGAGATAAAACTGCCACAAATCCATGCCGTTGACTTTAGTGCCCAAGCGGTTTCTGATGCACTGAATAAACAACTTGCTGGTGGCTTCACTGGGAAACAAGTTGTGCAAGTAAGCGGTTAAACTTGCATACTCACTGCCCAGTCATTTTGTTTGATGGTCAGTGTAATCTGTGCCATTTTTGTGTACGTTTTATTCTTCGCTTTGATAAACAGATAACCTTTAAGTTATGCCCAATGCAAAGCGATAAAGGTGAGCGTTTATTAAAAGCGCATGAAGTTAAAGATCCTCTTTCCTCAATGTTAGTGATTGATAAAAACCAGCTATATAAACAAAGTGATGCTGTGTTATTTATCGCAAATGAATTAGGGTTTCCATTCTCAATTGCTAAAGTGTTTTATCTGCTCCCAAAGGGCTTTCGCGATCATATTTATGATTGGGTAGGTCGTAATCGCTATCGTATTTTTGGTAAACAAACTCAGTGTAAGTTACTGAGCGAAAAACAAAAGCAGCATTTTTTATAAACATTTAAAGTAAAGCTTGCTATTCTCATTATTGGGAACAAACAAAAATAATAAGAATATGAACATTCTCTTTCTAATCCTTTGCACGTTTTACATTGCTTTACTGCTATTTATGCCTGCATTATCTCAACCCTCTATGGCGGTATTTAAAGCATTGCCTATCGGTGTGTTGATTGTGATGGTGTTAAAAGCACGCAATCAGATACAAAATCGCATTTTGATCACGCTATTATTAGCACTTAGCTTTTCGACACTAGGTGATGTGCTACTAGCCCTTGATACAGGGCAGCTTTTTATAGGCGGTTTAGCGGCATTCTTTGTAAGTCACGCTTTTTATATCATTACCATGTTACCAATTAAACACTGGCGAATAGAAGTCGTATTACTTTATCTCTTTTTTGCAATCATCGTTTTTTGCTTATTCTATCCAAACCTGAATGACATACTCATTCCCGTGCTTTTTTATATGTTGGTGCTCACCATAATGGCAAGCCTTACTTGGATGACGGATAAATCGAACGGTTTTTTAGTCTTAGGTGGGGCAGTGTTTGTTGTATCAGACTCTATTCTTGGCCTTAATCGTTTTTATTTTGAAATTGTGCATGCAGATATCGCAATCATGTGTAGTTATTATTTAGCGCAATTTTGTTTGATTAAAGGGTTCTTACCGGCAATAAGCAAACAGAAATAGCCGCAGTGGCTCAGTTTAGTTTGTCGTGATAAAATATCTGCGTTTTAATTTTCGAGATACCCCATGGCCAATACAGCACATGCATTGCATATTTTAGTTAAACATAAAGAGCAAGCTGAAGATATCATTAAGCAACTTAAAAAAGGGGCTAAGTTCCAGACCCTCGCTAAAAAATATTCAACGTGTCCGTCAGGTAAAAAAGGCGGGGATTTAGGCGAATTTAGACGCGGGCAAATGGTACCGCAGTTTGACAAAATTGCATTTAGCGGCGAGATCCTTGAACCGCATTTAGTGAAAACCCGCTTTGGTTGGCATGTAATTAAAGTGCTATACAGAACCTAAAGTTTAAAGCCTTAGCATTTAAATCATTATTGGACAAAAACACGTTAGAGTATTTATTCGGTAACGCTGCAATAACCGGCTTGTGTGAAGTGGCGATTTTTTGCTTTTTTTGAAAAAATAGACGCTTTACCCAAGTCCGAGTTAATTGCCTTGTTAGGCTCTCGGATCATAAACTATTATTTTTTAATTTTGTTGAGCTCACTAGCAATTATTTTTTCTACTTTATTAAGTATTGTTTTCTCTTGAGATAACCAAAGTTGTGGGGCTATATAACCCAAGATAATTGAGACTCCTAAAAGACGCGCAATAGCATTGGCTTCACTATCTATCATTCCAACAAAGTACAAGCTAAGAATAAGACCAGCACCAGCCGATAAGATCAAATGGCCTAACAACCACTCAACAGCGGACATTAGCTGGCCAAAACTAGCCCATGTTGGTTCTTTAGCTTTTCCGCTTTCGTCAAAAGAAATAAAATGCTCATAATTTCTCGCTTTAGATAAAAACCTTAACCACTCACCAAAAGCGGCAGCTATGGGGCACCAGAAAGTTAGCAATTTATCTACATCTGTAAATCCAAATCCTTCGATCATAGTTAATCCTTAGGGCCTAACATGTTTATAGCGAGCGAATCGCGCGTTTTTCTACCACAGCGTCGCTCGCTTTTCTGAATGACTCATTTGTAACAAACTTCTTAACTAATTGCCATTACTACTAAAATGCAGTAGTTCTAGCTTTTGTCTCAGGACAAAAACAAGCGATTGGGTCGTTTTCCTGACTATGCAAGCAATATACTTTGACGAAATAGAAAAGCAATTTTGAACGGCCGAAGTTCGCTTTTTTGAGTAATTCGCCTAAACACGTCTTGGGGCAGAAGCGAGTTGCGGCTTATGGTCAGGTTTTGGCACAGGCTTGTCCTTTGACTCCAACTCCATTTTATCCAAAAATGTGTTGTTACAAAGAACTCAAAACATGTAAAAAAAGCGCCTAGGGCGCTTTTTTAATATCAACTAGCTTAATTTAGTGTGGGTTGCACATCTAGCCCATAACCAAACATAACTGCGATTACCAGTACTATTGATGCGGCAGCCATTAGTTTGATAAGCAGTGGTAAACAGAATCTAAACCAATGGCCGTAGGGTACGCCAGCCATACCTAAAATACCCATAAGTACGGCATTGGTAGGAATGATCATATTTGAGAACCCATCACCAAATTGGTAAGCAAGTACTGCAACTTGACGTGGCACACCGACTAAATCTCCTAGTGGTGCCATTAGTGGCATCGTGACATAAGCTTGACCAGAACCTGATGGAATAAATGTATTTAATACAGTTTGAATCACTAACATGCCAATCGCTGATATTTCGGCAGATACATAAGACAACGGTAACGACATGCCATGCACTAAACTATGCAGAATCTGACCATCCTCTAAAATCAGCGCAATACCCCTTGCAACACCAATCAAAATTGCGGTTGTTACTAGGTCTGACACCCCCTCAATAAATTTATTGGCCGCTTCATCAGCAGATAACTTGCCTAAAATGGCTACAACGACACCCCATGCGATAAAAACACCACCTAGCTCATATAAATACCATCCTTTTGATGCGATACCCCAAACAGCAATCGCAAGGGTAATAATAAAGCTGCCTAAAATAAGTTTATGGCGAAGAGCAAGTGTTGGGTAACTTGCAGCCGTTTGATTTTCAAGCGGGCAAGGTACACCTATCATCATCGACTTAGACGGATCATTGGCCACCATTTTGGTGTATTTCCAAACATGATGAAAACCGATAAGAACAAATGGAATGAAGATGGCTAAACGTAACCATAGGCCAGAGTAAACAGGAATACCTGCAATTTGTTGCGCTATTAATACGGTGAAGGGGTTAAATGCCGATACACCATACCCAATACCATAGCCTGCGACTATCATACCGACTGCGGTCATCGCATCGAGGCGCATTGCTTTACAAAGCGCAACTAAAATAATAACAAACGGGATGTACTCACCTGCAGTACCAATACTGCTCGATGCAAGTGCAAAGCAAAATACCACCATAAATATTAAACGCTGTGGTTTTTCACCGTGGCGCTCAAGTAAGCGACCGATTAGTGCATCAACAGTACCTGTTGCGCGCGCTATGGCTAATACACCCCCGACGATTAATACAAAGAAAATTACATCTTGTGCCGCTGCAAAAGCGCGAGGAATTGCTTGTAATAAATCCCAAGGAGTTAAATAGTGACGTTCTGATACTGTTTGATAAGTACCCGCAACGACCATTTCTCGGCCTGAGTCACTGAGTGTTGTGCTGAAGAAACCCTGTGGTACGAGCCATGTTGCGATTAAAGCAATGACCATCATACTGAGTAGTAAAATTAGCGTGTGGGGAACTTTAAAATGCAAACCCATTTATTCTCCATAATATTTTTATAGGTAAAATTCTTGAAATAATACCATGGCTTAGACAAAAAAGGTGACCGAAAAGTAAGCGTATTGTGAACTAATGTAATATGTGAAGCGCATAAAGACAGGGAAAGAGGCAGGCCACAATACAGTGGCCTGAATAAAACTTATTTACCTAAGCCAAACGGGTCATCAATGCTTTGTGCCGGTTCTGTAAACCAACATGGGCCCGATTCTGTCATGTAAAAGTGATCTTCTAATCGAATACCAAATTCGTCAGGAACAACAATCATTGGCTCGTTACTAAAGCACATACCCTTAGCAAGTTTAGTTGTATTACCCCCAACTAAATAAGGCCATTCATGAATATCTAAACCAATGCCATGACCTGTTCTGTGAGGACATCCCGGTGTTTGATAGTCTGGGCCCATACCATTAGCTGCGAGATATTGCCGTGCAGCATCATCAACCGAGCCGCAACTAGCACCAATTTTAGCGGCGTTGAATGCAGCTAATTGTGCATTTTTTTCATGTTGCCAGAACTCACGTTGGCGTACAGTTGCATCTCCAAAGACATAAGTACGTGTAATATCAGATAAGTAATCATGTACTTTACAACCTGTATCAATCAACACCACATCCCCTTTTTTAAGGGTTTGTGGGTTCTTTACACCATGCGGGAAAGACGACGCTACACCAAATAATACAATGCAGAAATAGTTTCCTGGTGCGCCTACTTTTTGGTGTGCTTTTTTAATAAAGGCTTCGACTTCGGTGGTTGTTATCCCTTCGTAGAGCATACTTGCAGTGGCTTTATGAACTTCAAGAGTCATATCCATAGCACGTTGCATAAGAGCAAGCTCATTCGCTGATTTATGCATACGGCAATGCGCTGTAACACATTGGGCATTAATGATGTTGTAATGGCTGTTGGCTTTATTTATCCCATCATAAATAAAGAATTGCGCGCTTTCATCTATACCAATCGTAGCATTTTTATCGATACCCATTTCACACAGTACATCAACACACAATTGATACGGGTTTTCATGTTCTTGCCAGCCGCGTATTGGACCGTCAGTCACCATAAAATCATTTAAACTACCAATTTCAAAATAAGGGGCGATGTATTCAACATTGCCTTTCGCAGGTAAAATAGCGCCAACTAAACGTTCACTTGCATACCAACGCATTCCAGTAAAATAAGCAAGGTTGGTTCCTGCATTCAGATAAATTGCGTCTATATTATTGGCTTGCATATAGGCTTGCGCTGCGCTGATACGGGCTAAAAATTCATTACTTTGTATCGGGGTTAAATCTGTTGTCATATCTGATAAAGAAGCCAGAGCTTGCTCTGGTGACTGAATACCGATGCCATATGTTGTCATTGTTTACTCCTTGGTTTTTTCACATTGTGACCTGAGTGTGTAACGGGATGCAAATTCACTGCGACTAATCGCATCTAATTCGTTTTTAAATCGAATGCTGCTAGCATGCGCAAAAAATAAGGAGTGATGATGCAAGCAAACTACCTACAAAGACAAGCTGAATTTAAAGCCCGACTCGAACAGCAAGGCTATAGCGCCATGTTAGTTCTTGGTCATGAAAATATTCGTTACTTAAGTGGTTTTAGTGGCAATGCCGCCTACGCATTGATCACAAAGAACGACTGTATACTGATAACCGATTATCGCTACCATCAGCGTGCTATTGCAGAGACTTCGGGGTTTGATGTGGTGTGCCGCGACCGTGATACTGAAAGTCTTGGTGACTGCATCAACCGTCATTTAGCTGCTAAAAGTCATGTTGCTTTTGATGCAAGTTATATCACAGTAGCAGTATGGCAAGATGTAGAAAAAGCGCTAAGTAATCACACCTTAGCCCCGGTTACTGGTCTTATAGAACAGCAAAGACGTGTTAAAGATGCTTGGGAAGTTGAGCAGATTAAAGCGGCTGCAGCAATCGCGGATCAGGCTTTGGCAGAGACTTTACCTTACTTCAAAGAAGGGGTTACTGAGCGTGATTTAGCCTTAGAACTTGAATACCGAATGCAGAAGCTAGGATCCGAAGGCATGTCTTTTGCCACTATTATGCTATTTGCTGAACGAACAGCGCTGCCGCATGGTAATCCGTCTTCACAGGTGTTAAAACACGGCGACTTTATCACCCTTGATTTTGGGGCTGTGGTGAACGGATACCGCTCCGATATGACACGAAGCTATATACTAGGTGAGGCATCAGATAAACAAATATCGATTTACAAAGCTGTCGAAGAGGCGCAACAAGCATCACTTGCGCTTGTTAAGCCCGGTATCAACTGTTTGGCGTTAAATGCGGCATCACAGCAAGTATTAGATGATGCAGGATATGGAGAGTATGCAGGTAAAGGACTCGGGCATGGGCTAGGGCTTTTCTTACATGAAGTGCCTTTTATTAATACCTTGACTGATTACACCCTTGAGGTTGGTAATGTGATAACCATAGAACCTGGCATCTATATACCAGGTTATGGTGGGGTGCGTTTAGAAGACGATATCGTCGTTACTGACACAGGATACGAAGTATTAACGCACGCACCTAAGCCATTTATTATCTAAGCCACTATTTTTTAGCGTACGCTAAGCGGGCAAGTCGTTCAGTCGTGTGATAACTGTCGAGCCCGCTTACTGCGACGGTCTCTAACGATTCGATATCGACAAACCCATCGTTGTCTATACTGTGTTCATCAAGGTGAATAGCAGTAATTTCACCAATAATGAGTTCGGTGCCATTGATTTCAAGGTGGTGGTGCTCTTTTAACTCAACGCCATATTTAAGCCGGCTGTCTTTCACGTAAGGGGCTTTGAAGTCAGCGAGATATTCTGCTTCTAAACCCGTCGCAATAAACTCAGATTCCGCTTTATCATAGCGTGCAGATGTTTGGTGTGCCTGTTGATAAATTGTTTTATTAACGTGGTTAATCGTATAAAACCCCGTCTCTAAAATGTTTTCTAATGTATGTCTAGGCACAGAATGTGGACGGATTATCATGCCTACCAACGGCGGGTGTGCGCCTAAATGAAACACTGAGCTGACAATGGCTAAATTTGTATGCCCTTGATTATCTTGTGTGCCAATTAAATTAGCACTTTTGAACCCCGATAAACTATTAATGAAATGGGCTCGGTATCGACTGTCTAAATTTTCAATGGTGTTTTTTGAAAAGTACATAATTTTCCTTGTTACCAATCAATGGTTTTTCCCTGCCAATCAATGTAAGCAGGATTATCTAACTGAGATAAAAAATGAGTATCTGCAACAAACTTATAAAGCTGCTTAGCAACAAATTCTGGTGTAAAAAGCTTATCTGCTGGGACATTGGCTTGAAAAGGTTTAGATAAAGGTGTGTCTGTTGTACCAGGATGAAAGAGCACACAGTGGTTATGTTGAAAACGACGTTTGATCTCAATCGCAGCCGATTTAAACAGCATGTTAAGTGCAGCCTTTGAGGCACGATAACTGTACCAGCCACCCAGTTTATTATCAGAAATGCTGCCGACACGGGCACTCAGTGCACAGATAACACTCGGTGTTTTACGGTTAAGCAAAGGTACAAAAGCATTAACGCAAGCAATCGGTAATAATGCATTCGTTTTCATACTGTCGATGAAGTGTGCCTGCGATATGTCTGATAATTTACGCTCTGGAGCATGATCCGAATTATGCAACATGCCATTGAATATCACCAGTTGCGACAACGGGGTGTCGTAGCGTGCAAGCTCAGTTGCCACAGCTGCTAAACTGGCATCACTGTAATCAGTGATAAAGTGCTGATGGCGCACATTATGTTGAGTTGTGCTATTAAAACTATTGTCAAAATCACTTCTGCTCAGAGTCACAATGATGGCATCGGTTAATTCATTGTGTAGCTCATTAAAGTAGGCTTTTGCGATATCACTGCTTGCGCCAGATAAAATAATTAGTTGCATTTTTAGCTCGATTCTAAATTTTTTAAAAAATATTTTTTCTCGTTCAACATAAAAAAATCGCTTAAGAATGGGCCGTTTTTTATTCTTAAACTAAAAACGAAAGACATAATTCAACATCTAAAAGCTTTACCAACTGTTTTTTGAACACGCCTTTATTTACACGGATTTTGCCTAAAATATTGGTAAGTCCATTTTACCAATTGAATGGATAAAATATGGTTTGTTAAGGCTAAGCTGCATAATTATTACGCTTTTATGTTTATATATTGGTTATTCTTTTTTACGAACATGTTAGAAAATTCGATCTATTAAATTGACGCTGACAATGATATTAATAGAAAGGATCAGTATTTTGTAGGCGTTTTGCTTAGCAAAATACTGTGCAGTAAGTACTTTCAACTTAGTAAAAGAAAGGAGTATGAGAATGAGTGAACAATACGCTGCACTTCGCGGTAATGTTAGCATGCTTGGACAAATGTTGGGTCAAACGATTAAAGATGCACAAGGACAAGCCATTTTAGATAAAGTAGAAGAAATTCGCGCTTTATCTAAATCGTCACGTAGTGGTAATGAAGCCGACAGACAGGCCCTTATTGATGTACTACACGCTCTCACAGACGAAGAACTATTACCGGTTGCACGCTCATTTAATCATTTTTTGAACCTTGCTAATGTTGCCGAACAATTTCATACTGTGTCACGCTTTAATGATGTTGGCTTTTGCCAACTTAATCCTCTCACTCAAACATTAAAAGCGTTAGCAACTGCGGCAAATCAAGGCCACATTGATATTAATCATTTAGCCGAAACTCTCTCAAAACTCCACATTAATTTAGTGCTCACCGCGCACCCTACAGAGGTGACGCGTCGTACTATGATTAACAAACACGTTGAGTTAAGTGATTGCTTAGCGTCATTAGAGCGCAAAGACAATCTACCTACAGAGCGTGCAGAACTTCTTAACCGTATAGAGCAGCTAATAAGCCAAGCATGGCATACGGATGATATTCGACGTTCACGCCCGACCCCTATTGATGAAGCAAAATGGGGCTTTGCCGTGATCGAAAACAGTCTATGGCATGCTGTGCCACGTTTTCTGCGTGAATTTACTGATGAGGTTAAATCTGAACTCGATTTAAGCTTACCAATTGATTACAGCCCGATAGAGTTTACATCGTGGATGGGCGGCGACCGTGACGGAAACCCATTTGTCACCGCTGAAGTGACGCAACAAGTGCTTGACCACGGTCGTTGGATGGCTCTCGATTTATATTCTCGTGATATTGAAACCCTGAGTAACGAACTATCAATGTCAGATGCAAGTGATGAGCTCATTGCGCTGGCAGGTCAAGAATTCGAACCATACCGTGCGGTGCTGAAAAACTTAAAAAATCAGATTGCTGAAACAGTTACGCACCTTGGTGCAAAAATTAAGCGTAAACGTACAGATTCTGAGGATTTAATTACCGACATAGCACAAATAAAACATCCCATTGAAGTGTGTTATCGCTCGTTAATTAAAACCAACATGCGAGTGGTTGCTGACGGTTTATTACTTGATGTGTTACGACGCATAAATAGCTTTGGTTTACGCCTAGCTAAGCTAGATGTACGTCAAGATTCGTCGCGCCACAGTGATGTGTTTTCTGAGTTAACACGCTATTTGGGCTTGGGCGATTATCACCAATGGCAAGAGGACGATAAGCAAGCTTTCTTACTTGCTGAGTTAAATTCGCGCAGACCGCTTATTCCTAAGCATTGGAAACCGAGTCCCGATGTTCAAGAAGTGCTAGATACCTTTGATGTTATTGCTGCACAAGATGCGCACACCTTCGGTTTATATATCATTTCTATGGCACGGACTGCGTCTGATGTATTAGCTGTGCAACTGCTTCTAAAAGAAAGTGGTTGTAAGTTTAAATTACCCGTGGCTCCTTTATTTGAAACGTTGGATGACTTAAATGCGGGTAAAGATGTTATCGAGTGCCTACTTGATAACACTTGGTATCGTGGTCATATACAAAACCAACAAAATGTCATGATTGGCTATTCAGATTCTGCGAAAGATGCGGGCATGATGGCTGCTGGCTGGGCACAGTACGAAGCCATGGATAAACTTGTTCAACTTGCTGAGCAACGTGGCATTGAGTTGGTATTGTTCCATGGACGAGGTGGCACCGTGGGACGCGGAGGCGCTCCTGCGGCGCAAGCACTGCGTTCTCAACCACCGGGTTCATTAAAAGGGGGACTGCGTGTTACTGAACAAGGCGAGATGATCCGCTTTAAGTTTGGTCTGCCTGCCGTTGCGCTACAAAGTCTTAATATTTATGCTGGTGCAGTGCTTGAAAGTAATTTGTTACCGCCTCCTGAGCCTAAGAGTGAATGGCGTGATGTGATGCAGCTTATTAGCGCCGAGTCATGTGAGCATTACCGCGATGTGGTTCGTCATGATGAAAACTTTGTTCCCTATTTTAGAATGGCGACGCCAGAGCAAGAGCTTTCAAAATTGCCATTGGGTTCACGCCCTGCGAAACGAAACCCACATGGCGGGGTAGAAAGTTTGCGTGCAATCCCATGGATTTTTGCATGGAGCCAAAACCGCCTAATGTTACCGGCTTGGCTTGGCGCATTAAGAGGTTTACAAGCTGCACTAGATAAGTACGGTATTGAAACCTTGCATGAAATGAGTTTGCAATGGCCATTTTTCCGTGCGCGTTTAGAAATGCTAGAAATGGTATTTAGTAAGGCGGATAGCTGGTTAAGCGCACACTATGATGATGCGTTAGTGACAGATCAATATAAACCGCTCGGTGTGAAGTTACGCCAAGAACTTAATGAAGCAATTGAATTGGTTCAATCATTGAGTCCACAAAAAAGTTTACTTGCTGATCAACCGTGGATCAAAGAGTCTATTGCTTTGCGTAACCCGTACACCGATCCTCTCAACTTGTTACAAGTCGAATTACTACGTCGCTCGCGTGAAGCAGATGCTAGTTCAGCGGGTGATATTGATAATGCACTCATGATCACCATGACAGGGATTGCTGCGGGTATGCGTAATACCGGTTAATCACTCTTCATCTACTAATCGTACGTCGATTGGTAAGGTAATTATAAACCGTGCGCCGTGATCAGATGACTCGGCGCATATTTTGCCTTTTAAGTTATACTGCACTGCGTTAAAAACAACATTTAAACCCAGCCCCAAATGCTGGCTACCCATATTGGATGTGTAAAAGGGGGTGAAAATTTCTTTAAGAATTCCATCTTTAATTCCTACGCCGTTATCTTGATAGATAATATCAACACACTGCGCATTCTGCTTAATTACAATGTCTACTTTGCCTTCATCACGGTCAATAAACCCATGTTCGCAGGAGTTAATCACCAGTGTTTTTAAAACATCACCTAAAATAGAGGGGTAAGACATAATCGTGACATCATCACCACTCACTTCGTAATAAATATGTTTTCCTAGATAGATACTCAGCGGTTCTAATCGGTCGTGCATATACTCAAGAAGCACAATATTTGACATCGGTTTATCAAGATTAATAGAGACATTGAGCGATTTAAATTCTTCAACAATGCTGGCGAGTCGATTAACACTACTGATCACCAACTCTTTTGCACTGCTGGTATCATTTATAAACTCGTGGAAATGCTTGCTGGTTAAATTCCGGTTTTCAAACTTATCAGATAAGCCCGTTAAGTATTTATCTATTAGCGAGCTGGCTGTCACAATGGTGCCTATCGGGGTATTTAATTGATGCGCCATGCCTGAGACTAATGACGTAAGCGACGCTATTTTTTCGATTTCTATAAGATGGCTTTGTGTATCGTGGAGGCGTTTGAGCGTGGCTGCGAGTTTATGTTTTTGTCTGTTAATACTTCGTATGGCTATAAATGAGCCGATAATAATCAAGAATAGACACATCGAGATGGCAATTGTTAAATCTTGGAATGCTTTTGCTTTGGTTGCTTTTATTTGCTCTGTTTTGGTTAGTTCAGAAATTCTCACTTCTTTTGCAGCTAAATCAGCTTCGGCTAAGGCTTTGGTTAAATTAACACTTGCCTGACGTTTCAAAGCGACCGTTTGTATGTCGTTGTACTGTTTATAAGCTATCAGTGCATTTTGATAATTGCCTTGTTTTTCATAGAGACTTGCCGTGAATTTTGCGACTTCTAGCTGTGTTTCAAAATGCGTATATTTATCAGAATCGAGATCGATTGATGTGATCAAACTAATTGCGTGTTCAATTTTACCTTGTGCTTCATATGTCGCTGTAAGCGCTAAAATAGCACTCATGTATTCACTGCTTACATCATGCTCTTTTATTAAATCAACGGCGTTTAATAACACGTTTTCAGAGGCTTCTAAGTCACCTAGCAGTCGAAGAATTTTGCCTTTCAGGACTAAACTTATACTCTGGTGTGTGATGTAGTCATGCTTTTCTTGCAAAATGAGTAGCGCATCTAAAACTGCCATCGCTTCATCGTATTTTTTAAGCCCAACCAGTGCGGTCGCAATATTCATTGATGCAAACGATTCGTTGAGTGTTTGATTATTTGTTTGTGCGTAGAGTTTGTAATTTTCGAATGTGGTTAATGCTTCTTTAAAGCGTTCTAATTCTAAGTAGATAAGCGCTATATTGTTTTCGACTTGATAAACAAGAAGTTGATTTCGTTGTCTCGCAAAGGGAATTGCATCGTTATAGTAGTTGAGGGCTTCTTCGTAAAGGCCAAGTCGTGAATAGATTCCACCAGAAAGGTTGTAATACCCATACATTAAACTCTTTTCACTCAGTCGAGAGACCATGCTTTTGTATTCTACCACTGACTGCATCGCATCTTCGAACTGATTGTTTTCAAATAAAAACCAGGTTTTGTAGTTGGTAATCATAACTCTTTGTTCGAGTGAAAAGTCATCTGTTTCGAGTAAAGAGTTGACTAAATTGAGCCCTTCGGTTGGGGAGTGTGCGTAGCTTTCCCTGATTGTATTGCGTATTTTTTCAAACTCATCTGCTGTTTTAACGTTAGCTTGACCCGCAACGGGGAAGCTAAACACCAGCAGACTAAACAAAAATGTAATGAGTACTCTGGCCATGCATGAACTCAATAGATAAAAAATAAAGTATTAATACCAGAATAGTTCATACGTTCGATTTCGTTCAGGTACAAACTGTATATTTTATTAGTAATGTGAATTATCAGAAAAAACGTATTGTTGGTTAGGAAAAATTACAGGTATCTAACAAGTAAACACAACGTGAAATATCGCTACAGATATTTAATTATTATCTAGCACTAAATTATTATTTACTTGTCTGGTCTGACCTATTTTATTGCTAGGTGTTGACTCAGTTGTAGATATCAATAAAATAGCGCGGCTTTCTCATTCAGCCTAGATTAAGCCCATTTAAAAATTACCCACAGACTTTTAGAGTAACTTTATGACCAATGTGTCTACTTGCATCACATATGATGCATCGACGTCGCTTGTAATGATGACGTTAAGAGGGATGGCAAGTGCACAGGATGTGATAAATTTTTACCAAATAGCCCATCAATACTCTTTATTGTATGGATCAGATAAAATTTTGGTCGATGTATCCGAGTTAACCCATAACTTTGAGCCTGCAGACTTATTTACCATTATGCCCGTTGTTGCAAACACTTTAAAGCGAGCTGTAATCGCAATTGTGGTCAGTTTTGATGGGTTTATGCATGACCTGTTTGTGCAAAAGGCCAAGCGTTATAACGTGCATGCAGAAAATTTCGAATGTTTTCAAACAGCAAAAAATTGGCTTATAGAACAGTAATCTCAAAATGTGACATACACACCTGGTTCTACTTTAAAGCTGCAGATAATTAGCCTATTAAATCGGGACATAATTGAGCTTTGCACGCCTTAGAGTCTAGTAATTACGGGCATAACCTTTTACACTGTATAGCCAATTAATAATTATAATTTGTTATGACAGCAAGTAGTAAAGAACTGAGCCAAGAAGCGCTAAATTTAGCGTCATTTAGTTTTTCTTTAGAGCAAAAAACAGCGCTTTTTACTCAGTTAAAGCAGCAGCGCGGTATTCTATTTCAGCGCGATATTATTGCTCTGTGTAATGAGCATAAACTCACAGAAACACAGTTACTTAAAGCGTGTGTACCCGTTGCGAGTTTATTTTCTGTTGCGCCTATATCGCAATTTTATGTCGGTGCAATTGCACTGGGTATTAATCAGCAAGGCGAAACTCAGTTCTATTTTGGTGCGAATGTTGAGTTCACCCATCAAGCATTAAGTTTAGTTGTTCATGCAGAGCAGTCAGCGATAAATAATGCCTGGCTAAATGGGGCAAAATCAGTCATTAAAATTGCAATTAGTGATGCGCCGTGTGGTTATTGCCGCCAGTTCATGAATGAGCTAGATACAGCCGATTCGCTTGAGATACTCCTACCAGAAAAGCACTTTAGTTTGCATGACTTACTGCCTAATGCGTTTGGTCCTAAAGACTTAGGTAATGAAATAAGTCTTATGTCGCAGTCAGCGAGTACGCATCAATTTTCAGGTATTAGTAACGCGTGTGATGCAACACTCATTAAAACAGCATTAAATGCCTACGTGCCTTATACGGGGAATTTTAGCGCCGTTAAAATTAGTACGTATCACGATGGTGATTTTTATGGCAGTTACGCAGAAAATGCGGCATATAGCCCCAGTTTGTCACCTTTACAAAGTGCGTTGAGCCAGTTTTACCTTAGCGGATTAAGTTTTGACGATCAGACGGTTAAGTCAATCACTTTACTTGAGACAGAGGGCGCGAAAAATCAATTAGAGGTGGCGAAAGCAGTGCTGGCAAGCTTTGAAAACCCACCAGCATTTGAATACATTACAGCGGCTTTAATTAAGTAATAGTTTGGCCGCTTCAATGACGACGGCGACCGACTTTTTCTCGATCTCGCCGTGGTCTACATTAGGGATTTCTTGCTTAGTTCTATTTACTAATACCCCAGCTACACAGGCTGCTCTGAGGCCTAAAGCAGCACACATAGTAAAGAGTGTTGCCGATTCCATTTCATAATTCATGACACCAAGTTTTTGCCACTCTTCACAACTACCTTGCAAAGCACGTGGTACATAACCTGAATAGGTATCGTAGCGTTCTTGCCCAGGATAAAATGTATCACTCGATGCCGTAATACCAATATGATAATTGATGGCTAAGTTATCGCAGGCATTAACCATTGCTCGTGTGGCAAAAAAATCAGAAACCGCAGGGTAACTTAACGGGGCAAAGTGTTGGCTTGCTCCATCTAAACGCACAGACGCTTGGCTAATTAAAATGTCACCTTCGTTAATATGTGGTTGAATGGCTCCGGTTGTCCCAATGCGTAAAAAAGTATCAACACCCAGTTGTGCTAATTCTTCTACAGCGATTGATGTCGAAGGTCCACCAATGCCAGTCGAACATACCACAACGCTGTGGCCATTTAGTTCACCACGATAAACATGAAATTCACGGGTTTTTGCTAAGCATTCAGGGTTATCAAGAAAGGTTGAAATACGCGCTGAGCGGTCAGGATCGCCCGGAACGATTGCCAGAGTGGCACCTTTTAAGTCGTCACGTGAGAGTCCTAAGTGAAATACCTTTTCCATTTTTGAACCTTATTTTTATCTAAAGCGTAATACTTAAATAATCTGCTTGTAAAGTACAGGACAGATGTCCTATTTAAGGTGAAGGTTGCAAGAATCGAACAGATAACCTAAACCTAAAGATGTAATGATAAAAGAGGATATATTATGCCTGCGTCATCTTCTATGAGTAAACATCAACAATTTGCCCGCTGCTTAGAAAGTTCACACGTATCAGCCTCGGCGCCTTTTCACTGGTTGTCTTTGGCGTTTAAAGATATCGCTAATGCACCCATATTAAGTTTAGTTTATGGTTTAGTGTTCACCCTAATACCCGCTACGATTATGTACTTTGTGTATCAATTTGATACCCATCTTGTGATTTTACCGGCTGTTGTTGCCTTTGCATTAATTGGTCCTGCATTTGCGGCAGGCCTATATGATGTTGCTTGGGAGCTTGAAAAAGGGCATAAGCCAACTTTATTTCATAGTTTAAAATCAATGTTTAGAAACCCTGCCGGTGAATGGGGATTTGCTTTTTTACTCATGGTGATAATGATAGTGTGGATGCGATTAGCTGCACTTATCCATGCCTTGTATCCAAACGTTGTAAACCCTAGCTTTGAGCAATTATCGGCATTTTTAACCCTAGGCACGATTGTCGGTGGTATTTTACTTGTTACTGTGTTTGCCATTTCGGCCTTTACACCGCAAATTATGATGGAGCGTCGTGTGGACTTGATGACGGCGGTCATCTCGTCTATTAACGCCGTTAAAACAAACGCGGCAGCAATGATTGTGTGGGCTGGGTTAATACTGTGCTTGGTATTTGTCGGGTTTATCACTGGCACGGCCGGTTTTATTGTCATTATGCCTTTACTTAGCTATGCAAGCTGGCATGCGTATATTGCGGTGATCAAGACTAAGAAACCGCGAGGTTACGAATAATGAGTATTCACTCTGCATGAATATAAATCTAGTGCAGTAATCTCACCGATTGCTGCACTATTTGACTTTAACTTAACGCATGTTATACCTGCCTCATTAGATTGTTTATTTAATTCATAAGCAAATTCAACTTTTCTGTTTGAGAAAATAAATCTATTAAATTCAATGAGTTGTTTTTTCTAATTTTCATACGCTGTTTAATACTAGGCTTATCTAGTTTTGAACTTTGTGCTAAATGCATAAATTTTTGTTAGCGCATGATTATGCAGATAATTATCAGCGGAGTAGATATGAGTAACACACAAAAAGCATTCCACGAAAAATTAAGTCACTGCCTTTGTCCACCAGGAGACGGTGTTTTTACGGTTAATACAGCTAAAGAGCGTAAAGATGCCCTTCGTACCAAGCTTTATGGCCAAACAGAAAATGTTGATGTGCTGTGGAAAGAATCACTCGAGACATTAGCAGACTCTGAGCATAAAGCCGTTATTTTAGGGATTAGTTCAGATTGTGGCGGTGGTATTTTACGTGGGGCCAATTGGGGACCACTATTTTTACGTTCGACATTAATTGATCAACAGCCTCAAGCACGTGCTTTTGATTTAGGTGATGTGCGTGTTATTCCACATTTATTGCATGATAAATATTTGAACGATGCAACGATTAGTAACTGTCAAAAAGCGTTGTATGCTGACGAAAATAGTGAATATCATGTTTCACCACTTTCTATTACAGAAGATGTATGTGATGGCTTTTATGCACACTACCCAGAAAAAGGGATTTTTGGAATAGGGGGCGACCATTCAATTAGTTACCCGTTAACCAAAGCGTATTTAAAAGCAAAACGCGATGCAGGTAAACGCACTGCTATTATTCATTTTGATGCGCACACCGACCTATTAGTTGAACGACTAGGGATTGATTTGTGTTTTGGCTCGTGGTGCACACATATTCTTGAGTATTTACCCGCTCCGCGTAATTTGATCCAATTTGGTATTCGTTCAAGTGGCAAACCAAAAGCGCATTGGGAATCAACATTCGGTGTGAAACAGCATTGGGCGCATGAAATAATCG
Source organism: Pseudoalteromonas sp. MB41 (assembly GCF_020966275.1). NCBI lineage: Bacteria > Pseudomonadati > Pseudomonadota > Gammaproteobacteria > Alteromonadales > Pseudoalteromonadaceae > Pseudoalteromonas > Pseudoalteromonas sp. MB41. The sequence goes on from NZ_JAJJZF010000005.1 coordinate 105,782, forward strand.
AACGCGGCGCAAAAGCGGTTGCAGATGAGGTTATTGCACAACTTAAAGCAGACAATATTGATGAGCTATACGTGAGCTTCGATATAGACGCGCTTGATGAAAGTTTCGCTTCGGCTACCGGTACGCCAGAAGCGGGGGGATTAACTCCTCAGCATGCACTGGATATTTTGGTGGCGTTAGCCGATGAGTTTCCGATCACAGGGGCTGACATGATGGAAATTGCCCCCTTTACGGACAGTTCGTTGATTGGTCAAACAAGTTCAGAAACAACGTTGAGAGAGGGTGCAAAAATCTCAGCATTTTTAATCGGTGCAATGAATAAATAATACGTTAATAATGCAAGGGCCTGTGTATTAGGCCCTTGTTCTGGTCACAATTGTTAATTCTATTTCAATAATGGCTACATCACGCTATATTGATAGTTAATAATCATATTGTGGTGTTGTTGCTGTATGCGCAATTTACTAATTTTGTCTTTGTTGCTTTTAATATTTCCTTGTTTTGCAGCAATTACAGTAGTGACTGAAAACTTACCAAATTTTCACTATCAAAATGAAAAAGGCGAACTTGTTGGTACTGTCGTTGATAAAGTAAAGGCAGCATTAACGCGCAGCGGCGTTAACTACACACTATCGGTTAATCCTTGGTCTGTTTCATACAATGCAGCACTGCGTGACAGTAACACCTGTATCTTCTCTATGGCGAGGCTTCCAGTCAGAGAAACGCATTTTAAATGGATTTCCAAGCTGTCTAACTTTACCGTCTCGTTTTATAGCTTCAAGCCTGAGCATATCAATATTGCAAATCTGGGTGATGCGAAACGATACCGTATTGCCGTTTTAAAAGACAATTACAGTCATATTTATTTAGCAGAACATGGTTTTAATGAAAAAAACCAACTCATCTTATTAAATAGTTTTGACAACATATACGATATATTAAAAAGCCGTCGTAATAGTATCGATTTAGTGGTGCTCAGCGATGAACAATTTAACTTCGCGCTCCAGCAAGACCCCACACTCTCGTCATTAAAACCTGTTTATGAAATCCCAGTGGGAAGCCAAGAATTGTATTTTGCATGCAATAAAAATATCAACAATTCAACCTTGGAAAAATTAACCAACGCCTTTGCATTTGACGATAAAAAATAGCACTTGTTGATTGCATTAAAGTCGCTATAATCAGCTGCTTTTTGACCATTCTTGCAAAAGTGTAACGTCTAAAAAGTACTGTGTATTCAAAAGATTGAATGCGATTCTATATTTAGGAGCTGCAATGAGTGATTTACTCATTATTATGTTATTAATTTTGATTAGTGCGTTATTTGCGATGAGTGAGATAGCCATCGCTGCATCACGCAAGATCAAATTGCGCGTTATGGTTGATGAAGGTAGTAAAAAAGCGCAGGCGGTTTTAACACTGCAAGAGCAACCAGGTGCTTTTTTTGCGATGATTCAAATTGCGCTGAACGCTATAGCGATTTTAGGCGGGATAGTGGGTGAGCAAGCCTTATCACCTTACATTGAACAAATTTTGGTCATGGTCTACCAAGGGCCGTTGCTTAGTCAGATAAGCTTTTTAATCTCGTTTTTTTGTATTACGTCGCTCTTTATCTTATTTGCAGACTTGCTACCCAAACGTTTGGCGATGATCATGCCGGAAGTGGTCGCAGTGAATGTTGTTTCAATCATGCGCTGGGTAACTTTTGCGCTAACACCGTTTGTGATGTTTTTTAATGGCACCACTAATTTTATTCTGCGTGCTTTTAAAGTGCCGGCAGAACGAGAAGACATTGTAACCACAGAAGACATTGTTGCCATGATGGATGCAGGTGCTGAATACGGAAGTTTACAGCAGCAAGAGTATGAGATTATTGGTAATGTATTTGACTTAGAAGCTCGCTTTTTATCGAGTGTGATGACACCGCGAGATCAAATTGTGTTTTTCGATGTGAAAGCCGCTGCGGATGATGTCGCTACAAAAATTATTGAACACCCACACAATCACTTTTTAGTGTGCGATGGCAGTTTAGATAAATTAATTGGTTCGGTCGAATCAAAAGATATTTTGCGTAAGGTACTCAAAGGCCAAAATGCTGACATAGATGAGGAACTGATCAATAAGGATATCTTTTATTTACCTGAAACCCTCAGTTTGTCAGAAGCGTTAAATACTTTTAAAACCGCCGCTGAGCCGTTTGCTGTTGTTGTTAATGAATACGCATTAATGGTTGGCATCGTCACGGTAAAAGATCTTATGAAAGGCTTTATGGGAGACTTAATATCTCACCAAGGTGAGGAGCTTATCATCAAGCGTGATGCAAATTCGTGGCTGGTGGACGGACTTACGCCAGTGGTTGAGCTGGCAAAAGTACTTGAGCTTGAAGATTTTCCTGATCAATCTCATTTTGAAACTGTTGCGGGTTTTTTAATTTACACAATGAAACGTTTGCCTAAGCGCGCTGAGTTTATTCATTATGGCGGCTATAAATTTGAAGTTGTGGATGTTGAAGGGGTGAAAGTAGAGCAGTTACTTGTTTCTCGATTATCATCCAGTGAAGGCGCATAAGCGCCTTTTCCTTTCATTTAAAGTGGCATTAATTGTCTGTATACTGAGGCAGTTTATTATAATTTAAGACTTCCTATGTGCCTTTTTAAAATTGTTTATGGTGCCTTTCATGCTGCACTGCTTGTTTTTTTCTTACTATTATCTTTTTTTAGTTTTGCAGTAAAACCTACTAACCAAACTCTTGTTATGGTCGGGGGCGAGCTGGCTATGTGTTCAAGTGCAAATAGTCAACACTGTATAAGTGAAGAGGCAATTTCAGGTAAGCAATCAAGGTTGTTCAAAATTACCCGTGAAGCAATCAAAACCGTTAATCAATCGTGGCCGACTAATAATAAAGCGAATAAAAAAGCGGTTAATACCCTATTAAATACACTTGTAGACACTCATTCTAAATCAATGCGTAAAACGCAGTTACTGTGGGCATGGCGTGATACCAATAATGAGCTATTAAGTGTTTTACATGTCAGCGAATTCAACTATGTGTTAGATATGCTAGAGATTGCCGTCGTCGATCAGCAGCAAAATAGAATAAAAGAACGTGTGTTTCCTGCCTATAATGTGGAGTCTTCAAGCACTGATATCCTTGACTTTGTTGCTGCGAGTATAAAAGTAAACAGCCAAACCCCGAAGGTTTTGGTGATCACTGCATCTAGCCGCGATCCTTATGCGAGTGCTGATTATTATGAGTCATTACTTAATCATAAAGGTATTCAAGCAGAGTGGTTACCTTTAACGCCCGCGTCAGCGTATGCCCTTGTTAATGATAAGTGTAATGAACTCAATACATTGCGCCAAACCGAAATGCACTTATTTAATCGAGAAAAGGTGTATAGAGATAGAACCGACACCGAACTGGCCTTTTGCCAGCAAGGTATTAATGCATTACATAAGCAGTTAAACACGGCCACCGCGGTGATATTTAACGACGGTGACCAAGCACTTGCTCAGCAGGTATTATTTACTCGTTCTGGCGAGCCTTATCCGTGGTTTACAAAACTTCAATCACGCCCTGTTATCATGGGGGTGGGCAGTGGCAGTATCTTACAAAACGGTGGAGTTTCTGCACAAGGGAAAAAATCGGTGATGGTTTTGCAAGGTGACAGTCTGTCTGCTCTTAGGCAAGGTGGCACGAACTATGACTGCATTGGTTGTGAAATGAAAGAAGCGAGTGACGTTTTAGTTTATTCAACTAAAAGTGGCCTTGCGACATTTGACTATGGCACTGTTGATAGCCATTTTAGTGAACGTAACAGAACCATGCGCCTTGCTAGGCTCCTTGCCGACACAGGACAAAAATATGGCTTTGGGATTGACGAAACAACGGCCTTAGTGTCGATTCGCTCAGCAGACACAGCCTTAATGACCGTCATAGGTAAAAATGGCGTTGTTCATATTGAGTCAGCGGGGAAGCTGAGCGGCAAACTCAGTTATTGGCCGGCAGGCGCAGTTATTGATGTCACTGACAAGAGCTTTAGTTTTGCTAAACGCAGTGTTGATAATGCCTTGCCAAGTATGACAATTCCTCCGTTACCACTGCAACGATTTGGCGGTATTTTTAGTGAAGCCAAACTCCGTTCATTACTGCAAGCCATGTGTTTAACACAAGAACAACAGGCGGTTGCTCAACAAGATGAGTTTTTACTTAACTTAGATGCTACAGAGCAAACTCATTACTATCGAATTAACAAAAGTCGCTCTGGTTGCGGCGTCGAAAACCTTTCATTTAAAGTTAAAACGTTTAATTAATCACTAAAATGCACAGAAGCTTAGCCTATTTTCATGTTTAGAAAATGGGCTAAGGTCTTACTTTATAATTACAAAATTCAACATAATCAGTATGTTATTTTTTCTTACGTTTAACTAAGTCACACAGCTATCTAGCACATTTATTTAATTCTTCTACACATCGTTTTAAACACATTAAAAGACATTCTCATTGATGTAAGTCATACGCGTAATGATTAAATTTAAGCTAACCTGTAATGAAAAGAGCTGAGTGGTTGATAATGCGATGAAAAAATTACTTTTATTAACGAGCGGGGGAGATTGTCCAGGACTCAATGGGGTGATCCGTGCCATTGTAAAAGCGGCTGCACATGATGGAAATTGGCAAGTCTATGGCAGTCGACGCGCTTACTGTGGTGTGTTAGAGACACCGCACGATATTATTCATCTTTCTGATGACGTTGTTGCTGGCATACATGTTCGTGGCGGTACTATTTTAGAGACGGTTAATAAAGGCAACCCTATCGCATTCCCGACAGACATAGAGGGTAAGCGTGTGTTGGTCGACCGATCCAATGAATTAATCAACGTAATTAGCGAACTAGGCTTTGATGCGGTTATTAATATTGGCGGTGATGGGTCCCACAGAGTGTCTCAGCATTTATATGAACGCGGGTTAAACATAATTGGCGTACCAAAAACCATTGATAATGATTTGTTTGGCACTGATTACACCATCGGTTTTCAAACTGCGGTAGACACCGCAACCGAAGCTATCGATCGGTTAATCCCGACAGCTCAAAGTCATAATCGCGTTATTATTACAGAAGTCATGGGGCGAGATGCAGGCTGGATTTGCTTACATTCGGCAATCGCAGCAGGCGCAGAAGTTGCGCTTCTTCCCGAAATTCCTTATTGCATAGATACGATTATTAACAAGCTACAGACTCGTTTCGATAACGGACATGGCTTCGCTAATGTCGTAATTTCTGAGGGTGCAAAACCAATTGAAGGTGAAGTTGTGAGTCACCAGTCTACTGAATTTGGCTACGAAAACCCTGTATTAGGAGGCATTGCAGAGCAATTGGCAACGCGTATTAAAGCGCAACTCCCGTTAGATGTTCGTGTGACTGTTTTGGGTCATATTCAACGAGGTGGTACCCCTAATTCATTTGATAGGGTGCTTGGTGCAGAATATGGAGTATTGGCTTTTGAGCTTGTTAAACAAGGTAAATTTGGTTTAATACCGGTTCATAAAAATGGTGAAATTAAACCAATCAGTTTAAAAGAAGCAACATCACAATATCGGGCTATTCCGCTTGAGCATGTACTTATTAAAACAGCCAGAAGTATGGGCATATGCTTAGGTGATACCTAGGAAAATGGCGTGTTCATAAGCCGTGACTTATTTCACTAAATGCTGATTCTAAAATTGTTGTTTTAGCTTTGTTCAAAATTCATCCTACAAAGCAAGGGTTTTATTTAATGTAAATTAATTTAAAGAGGGTTGATCTGTGTCAATTTTAGTTTAGAATGATCGTTCATTCTAAACTAAGGGTATAAACATGCACCGCTCTCGCATTCCATTTTTTGCAGTGTCAGCACTGGCTGCCGCTGTGCTTTTATCAGGCTGTGGCCAATCAGAACCAGCTCAAGGGCAGATGCAGGCAGCTCAGGCTGTTCCTGTGGGTGTTATTGAGATGCAAAGTAAACCGCTTACGCTAACAAAAGAGTTACCGGGTCGCGTGTCTGCATCACGTATCGCAGAAATCCGTCCACAGGTGAATGGTATTATTCAATCACGCTTATTTGTTGAAGGGGCGGAGGTTGAAAAAGGTCAGGCACTTTATCAAATTGACCCCTCTACATTTGAAGCCCAAGTTGCAACCAGTAAAGCGGCTATTACTAAAGCTGAGGCGAGTATTTCAAACGCAAAAGCGAAGTCTGAACGTTATAAAGAGCTACTCAGTATTAAAGCCGTTAGTCAACAAGACTTTGATGAAGCCGATGCTGCTTACAAAGGAGCAAAAGCCGACTTACTAACAGCACAAGCACAATTAAAAACGGCTCAAATTAATTTAAATTACAGCAAAGTTTTAGCGCCTATCAGTGGTCAAATTGGTAAATCAAATGTCACCGCAGGTGCGCTTGTCAGTGCAAACCAAGCAACTGCTTTAGCGACGATTACGCAACTTGATCCGATTTTTGTTGATTTAACACAATCAAGCAGTGAACTTACTCGTCTTAAAAAAGCGATTGCTGCAGGTGAGCTTGATAAAGATGCCGCACTGCACTCTAACGTTGAGCTAAAAATGGAAGACGGAAGTACCTATCAACACAAAGGGGTGCTTAAATTTTCTGAAGTAACCGTTGACCCAAGCACAGGGTCAGTGACCTTGCGTGCAGAATTTCCTAACCCAGAAAAGCTTTTACTCCCAGGTATGTATGTTCGCGCGGTTGTTGTTGAAGGCGTTAAAAGCGATGCAATCTTAGCACCTCAACGAGGTGTTAGCCGTAATACAAAAGGTGAGCCGACAGCGATGGTGGTGAGTAAAGATAACACTGTAGAAGCTCGCGTGCTTAAAACAGACCGCACGGTCGGTTCAAACTGGTTAGTGACTGAGGGACTAAATAACGGCGATAAGCTCATTGTGGAAGGCTTACAAAAAATTCGCCCAGGTGCACCAGTCAATCCAATGCCTGCTGAAACAACAGCAAACAGCCAGTAACGGAGAATCTACATGTCACGATTTTTTATTGATCGGCCTATTTTTGCATGGGTACTTGCCATCGTTGTGATGCTGGCAGGTATTCTTGCAATAAAAAGTTTGCCGGTTGCGCAGTATCCATCAATAGCGCCACCTGCCATTAGCATTCAAGCCAATTACCCAGGTGCGTCTGCCCGTACATTAGAAGATACGGTTACCCAGGTTATAGAACAAAAGATGAAAGGGCTTGATGGCTTGTTGTATATGTCATCAACATCGGAGTCTAATGGTTCAGCAACACTTACATTGACTTTTAGCGCTGATACAGACCCTGATATCGCCCAAGTACAAGTACAAAACAAACTGTCACTTGCAACGCCACTGTTACCTGAAGAAGTTCAGCGCCAAGGTGTGTCTGTTGCGAAATCGGCACGTAACTTCTTAATGGTTGTCGGTTTTGTTTCTGAAGACGGCAGTATGAATAATATCGACATTGGTGATTATGTTTCATCAAATGTGCTCGACATTATCTCGCGTGTTAATGGCGTGGGTGAGGTTCAGTTATTTGGTTCTCAATATGCAATGCGCATTTGGCTTGACCCATCAAAACTACAAAAATATGCATTAACACCGGCAGATATCAGTGCAGCCATTAGTGCTCAAAACGCACAAGTATCTGCGGGTCAGCTTGGGGCATTACCTGCAGTTGATGGCCAGCAATTAAATGCGACCGTAACGGCACAAAGCCGCCTTCAAACGCCAGAGCAATTTAGAGATATATTCGTTAAAACGAATCCTGATGGTTCAGTTGTGCGCCTAAGCGATGTAGCAAAGGTTGAATTAGGCGGTGAAAACTATGGTGTGGTTGCGCGTTTTAACGGTAAACCAGCATCGGGTTTAGGGGTAAAGCTAGCCAGTGGTGCAAACGCACTTGATACTGCTGATGGTGTTAAAGCGGCACTTGCTGAGCTTGAACCTTTCTTTCCTGAGGGGTTAACGACAGTTGTACCGTATGACACAACGCCTTTTGTCTCTTTATCAATCGAAAAAGTGGTTAGTACGCTAATTGAAGCCGTGGTGTTGGTGTTCTTAGTTATGTATTTATTCTTACAGAACTTTAGAGCGACACTTATTCCAACAATCGCTGTACCGGTTGTATTACTGGGTACCTTTGCGATTTTACAAGTATTTGGTTATTCAATTAATACCTTAACCATGTTCGCTATGGTGTTAGCGATAGGCTTACTTGTTGATGATGCTATCGTTGTCGTTGAAAACGTGGAACGTGTAATGACAGAAGAAAACCTGTCACCGCTTGAAGCAACACGTAAATCAATGGATGAAATTAAAGGGGCCTTGGTGGGGATTGCCATGGTGCTTTCTGCGGTATTCGTTCCTATGGCTTTCTTTGCAGGATCGACGGGCGTTATTTATCGTCAATTCTCAATTACGCTTGTAACAGCAATGAGCTTGTCGGTATTAGTGGCACTTATTCTTACACCAGCACTGTGTGCAACAATGCTAAAGCCAAGCCATGTACACAATGATAAATCACTATTTGGTCGTTTCTTTTTAGGCTTCAACCGAGGTTTCGATAAAACCAATGCGGGTGCGCAAGGGTTTGTTGCACGCATGATTAAGCACAGTAAACGTTACTTACTTTGCTATGGTTTAATTGTCGGCGGCATGGTGTATATTTTCTCGCAATTACCGTCTGCTTTCTTACCAGATGAAGACCAAGGTATATTGTTTAACCAAGTAAGCTTGCCAGCAGGCTCAACCACGGAACAAACGTTAAAAGTGGTTGAAAAAATGGAGCATCACTTCTTGGAAGATCAATCTGAAGCAGTGAAATCTATCTTTACAGTCACAGGTTTTAGCTTTGCGGGATCTGGTCAAAATGCAGCGATTGGCTTTGTTGGTTTAAAACACTGGGATGAACGTCAACGTCCTGATTTATCAGTGGGCGCTGTTGCGGGTAAAGCGATGGGATACTTCTCAACAATTAAAGAAGCGTTTGTGTTCGCGTTTCCACCTCCTGCAGTTGTAGAACTTGGTACAGCAAACGGCTTTACCTTATTTTTACAAGACCGCGTAGGGCTTGGTCATGATAAGTTACTTGAAGCACGCAATATGTTTTTAGGCATGGCGGCTAAAAACCCGGTGCTTTCAGGTGTTCGCCCTAATGGCCAAGAAGATAAACCAGAGCTTGAGCTGGATATTGATTTAGCTAAAGCAGAAGCGCTTGGCCTAACACAAACTGACATTAACAACACGTTATCAACGGCGTGGGGTAGTCGCTATGTAAATGATTTTATTGACCGTGGTCGTGTGAAAAAAGTGTATTTGCAAGGGACTCCAGAATCACGCATGGTGCCCGAAGACCTCGATAAATGGTATGTGCGCAATGCAAACGGCGATATGGTGCCATTCACTGCATTTGCCCATTCATATTGGACTTATGGCTCACCACGCTTAGAGCGCTATAACGGCTTCTCGGCGATGGAGATTCAAGGTGCCGCTGCGCCAGGTTACAGTACAGGGCAGGCAATGGTTGAGGTTGAAAAAATAGTGAAACAGCTTCCGCCAGGTGTGGCATTTGAGTGGACCGGTATATCGTATGAAGAGCGTTTAAGTGGGGGTCAGGCACCGTTACTTTATGCATTGTCATTGCTGGTTGTATTTTTATGTCTTGCGGCATTATATGAAAGTTGGTCTGTGCCGGCTGCGGTGATGCTGATTGTTCCACTGGGTGTCTTTGGTGCGGGTGTTGCGTCATTTGTGTTTAATTTATCGAACGACATTTACTTGCAAGTTGGCTTATTAACAACCATAGGTTTAGCCTCTAAGAATGCGATTTTAATTGTTGAATTTGCGATTCATAAAATGGACGAAGGTATGAAGCTTGTTGATGCTGCAATTGCTGCTATTCGCTTACGTTTACGCCCAATCTTTATGACGTCAATGGCGTTCGTATGCGGTGTTTTACCGCTTGCGATAGCATCAAGTGCAGGCTCGGGAGCTCAAAATGCACTCGGTATTGCAGTGATTGGGGGCACGCTTGCTTCATCAACAATCGTGGTGTTATTCGTTCCGTTATTCTTTGTGTTAGTTCGTCGCGTATTTCCCGGCAAACAAAAAGTGAATAGTGAGGAGCAAGCATAATGAAACTTAAACTGGTCTCTATTTCAGTCGCGACCTTAGTGCTTTCGGCCTGTAATATGGCTCCTGACCTTGAACAGCGTGAATTACCTGTTGCACCACACTATGCAGATGAAACCAATGCGGGAAATATTAATGACCTGCATTGGCAAGCATTCTTTAGTAACGCGCAATTACAACAGTTAATTGAATTAACGCTCGAACATAACAAAGACATAAAAACGGCTGCACTTAATGTGCAGCAGGTGAGAGCGATGTATCAAATTGAGGATTCAAATCTGTATCCAAGTATCGATTTGAATGCATCGGGTACACGTCAACGTTTACCCGGGAGCCTAACGGGCACCGGTGAGGCAGCTATCAGTGAGAACTATTCTGCTACCGTGGGGTTAACCGCGTATGAGCTCGATCTTTGGGGAAAGGTTCGTAATCAATCTGAACAAGCTTTGCAAAATCTTTATTCTGCTGAGTATAGTTTATCCAGTGTTCGTATCAGCTTAATTTCTGAGCTGGTTAATGCATGGCTAAATTACGCAACGGATAAAGCACTGTTAGAGCTTGCTAATGACACATTAAAGTCGCAGCAAGAGTCACTTGCGCTTACGCGTAAAACATTTGCGCTTGGTGCAGCATCACAACTTACGTTATCGCAGCTAGAAAGTACGGTTGCGAGAGCGAAAGTAGATATAGCGAATTACCAGCGTTTACTTAAGCGTGATAAAAATGCGTTAGATTTTTTGGTCGGCCAATCAGTCAATGTCGATTTATTGCCTAAGCAAAGTATCGATACTGTACTTAGTATGCCTGAGGTGCCGGTTGGTTTACCGTCGGAGTTGTTAACGCAACGTCCTGACATTAAAGCTGCTGAACATGATTTACGTGCTGCAAATGCGAATATTGGTGTTGCTAAAGCGGCTTTTTACCCAAGTATTAGCTTAACAGCCAATGCGGGGACGGCATCAGCAGATTTAAACAATTTATTTGATGCAGGCTCGGGCACGTGGAGCTTTGTGCCTTCTATTAATTTGCCTATCTTTAATATGGGTCGTAACCAAGCAAATTTAGAGGTGGCTGAAACGCAGCAAAAAGTGGCCTTAACGCGTTATGAGCAAACAATTCAACAGGCATTTAAAGAAGTGTCTGACGCATTAGCAGACCGTCAAGGTTATAAGCAACAATTAGCAGCGCTAAATGACCTTTACCAAAGCAATGAGCTGTCTTTTACCTTATCGGATGCACGCTTTCAAAAAGGGGCTGATAGCTATTTGCAGGTACTCGATGCGCAGCGCAATTGGTACAGTGCGGGCCAGCAGTTAATTATGGGTAAGCAAGCGTATCTTGCAAGCCAAATTAATTTGTATAAGGCCCTTGGCGGTGGTTGGAATGCACAAGGTGCTGTTCAATAAGCCAGCAATTGCATTGTTTATTCAAGGATTTACACGATCTTAGTTGTTTTGCTTTAGCGCTATGATTAAGATCATGTAAACCTTGTTTAAATTATAGTTAACTATACGGGCGAATAGTGTGGAGAAAACATGACGCAAAAAACCAAAAGACACAGCGATCCTGCGCTCGCAGAAGCTAGACGTAATCAAGTTCTTTGTGCTGCGGCAGATTGTTTTCGTCGCAAAGGTTATCATGGCGCTGGTATGGCTGAAATATCGAAAACAGCCGGTATGAGTGCAGGCCATATTTATAACTATTTTGCCAGTAAAGAAGCCATCATTGAGTCTATTGTCGAACGTGACATGGAAGAAATGTTCTCAATCTTTAGAGAGTTTGCAGACAAGCCAGGAGACCGTGTTTCGGTGTTATTGGATGGCCTTAATAGAGGAGTAGAGCGACACACAGATTTAAATCAAGGCGCCCTTGATTTAGAAATGCTTGCTGAAGCTGCACGCAACGAGAAAATTGCAAACCTTTTAAGAGAATCTGATGCTCATGCGCGTGATTCAATGCGCGAATTATTAATTGGTGAACGAGGTCCTTTACAAGGCACTGCACTGGATGAAATAAACGCACGCATCGAAGTCATGTTTTCAGTGATGGGCGGGTTGTTATTACGCAAAATGCTTAACCCTTCATTAGATACCGAGCAGTTAATAAAGGCATTAAGGCCTACCATGCAGACCTTATTATTGCCTTTCGAATAAAGGCATTTAGCCTTTATTCTGGTTTTTAAAAACGCTCAATTGACCACTGTAAGGCAATAACAGCAATGGTTAATGAGCCCGCGGGCATCAGCCATTTACGATACCAATCACGATTCCTTAGACTGATTAATACCGGTAAACAGATAGCAAGTATCACAAGCTGACCTACTTCAACGCCTAAATTGAATGCCAGTATGCTCATTAATTGATAATCGCTTGATAAACCCATTTCCCCTAGAACACTGGCAAAGCCCATTCCATGTAATAAACCAAATGCAAAAGTCACCCAGCCTAATCGAACGATTAATGGCCATATATTGTTTAACGCTGCAAAGAGAACAGAGAGCGCAATACCTAATTCAACCCAACGACTATTGGGTGACACTAATTCAAGGGCCGTGGCTGTCAAAGTAATGGAATGAGCAAGCGTAAATGCGGTGACTATCCAAGCTGTGCCGACGGCAATTTTTTTCTTTGATTGGATCCCTTGCCACGTATTTTTGTCTCTCACAAGTACGCAGGTTAAAAGCAACGCCACTAAAAATAAAATATGATCAACACCCATCCAAATATGCAAAATACCTTGATACACATATTCAACAAATGTTTGACCATAACTTGTTTGAGAGAAATTAAGCGTTTGTTGCTGATTATTCCGACTAAACACTCGACTTGTGTTATTGATTGCTGCGATGGCTTTGTGATTAGCATCAATCTGCATTATTGCATTGTAGCTGAGCGTCAGTGCTGATTGTTCAGGACAGTAAATTTGTAGCGGTACATCGATATACGCTTGGTTAAAGTGGTTATCAAGTTTAAGTGACCCCTCAGCGCTTACCGTACAGGTAGCACCTGCTTGCTGAGCCGTAATATGATTAAGTAAGTACGACGCTATTGCAGCCTGTTTTGCGCTAATTTCCTGCCAAATAATCACGTTATCTTGGTTTAAATCAAATGGAATAGCTTGCTCTATGTCTGCAACTGCAACTTGCCACGAGCCTGATAAAGACACGGTGTCGTTGCTGTCGTTTTGTAAGTTAATGTACGCTGTACTTAGTTGGTGAGCAGACACATTAAAACTAGTAACAACGATTAAGAATGCAATTAAAATTATGTTTTTCATCGTGGTTATGTTCCTAATCGATATCGTTTGCTAATTTGAGTAACTGCTTATCGCTGTCCATTTTCGCGTGTTTCCAGTTAATATTTGCCCAATAGCGTGCTTTAGACTGATTTTCTTCAATTGTTAAATAGTACCAAGTAAGATCGCTGGCATGAAATAGATCTTGGCGTAATTCTCTTAAAATAATGCGCTCTTTTAATTTGAGTCGCCATTTATTCGATTGATTATCGACCTTATTTTTTTCTGCCTGTGCAAGACGCAGCAAAATGGCATCTTCAAGGTTGGCGCTATCGTCTAATAATGCACTCAGAGTCGATAATACGGTATCTAGATTATTCATTGCCAAGTGTGCATCAGCCCATAACACCACCAAACTCACTGGTGAGTTTTTTAAATTCACAGTCGCAAGATAATCAATTGTTTGCTCAGGCTTATTTAATCTAAAAGCCATCTCGGCAAGTACATGGCGGGTATTTAGACTCATCGTCTCTTTGCGAGCGATCTTTTTTAATGCCTGAAAACTTTCTTCAAGCTTACCCGTTTGACTTTGTGCATCTAAACTACATGTGGTCACAGTTTCAATACTTGCATGGCCAATTAAGTTTAAGCACTCAGACTTTGCGTCGTCGAACTTACCTTGCACCATTAATATGTTTGCTGTTAATAATGCGGCATTCACATGATGAGGACTTAGCTCTTTTACTCTGGCTAAAAAGGCTAAAGCCTCGTCAAATTGATGCTCGCGTTGTAGTACACGCGCGTAATAATAAAGAATTTCGGGATCGTCGCTTGTATTGACTTGCTGTTCTAAGTAGCGTTTTAGGAGCCCTTGCTTACTTTCTGTTTGGCCCGCGTATTGTGTTTGTTCAAATAACGTTGCAAGCTCTTGAAGTGTCAGGGTAGCAGCAAGAGGGGTGCTTGATGTGGCAATAACGTCGTTATCGTTTGGAATGTAAGGTTCAGCGTGAGCGAATGTGTTTACAAAAATAAACGACCAGATTAAATATTTCATTGTTGCTCCTTATAAAAGCCATCCATGGCCAAATTTCTAAACCTTAGTTTCCAGTAACTAAATCATCGAAGTTTGCTTCAGCACCGGTGTTTAAGAACACACGACCATTGAGGCGTAATGGTTCGTCAGAAGCAGCTTGATTAAATGCAGCACGGCCAATAGCAGCAAAATCAACCTGTAATGCTTCAATGGTAATACTGACAGTGGCAGTTACTTGGCTGTTTACACCGTCACTGACAGCAAATTCGAAGCTATCAGCGCCGGTGGTCTCTGCATTAGGGGTATAGGTATAGCTGCCATCACTTTGCACAACCACACTGCCTAATGTGGGCTCTGATACAAGACTGTAAGTAAGAGCATCACCTTCAGGGTCAGAGCCCTCTAGCATGTCTTCGATAACAACCTCTGTTTGCGTTGTTACCATTGCATCAGTTGCACTGGGTGCCTTGTTAACTGGAACAGGCTTCATATCATCTTTGTCATCATTATCACTGTCATTACAGCCTGCAAGAACACCAGCCATAATCATCAGTGTGATTGTAGAGCGTTTTAAATTACGCATCGTAGCTCTCCTTATTTAGAACCAGCAATTGGAGTCGCAAGGTATGGGAAGCTCGCATCCATCATGGTTGCATCTAAAGGGGCACCATCTGTGAACGGTACATTACCTACACTCGCATCGTCTGATGTACATAAGCCTAAGTCGGTGTCAGTGCCATTTACTGGGATTGGGTAACACAAGCGGCCCATTACGACACGCAGTGCAATATCAACCACGTCATCACCTGGACGGCGACCATTAGGGAAACCTGCAAGGTCATCGCCCGCAACACCAAATGCTGATTGTTCAGTTTGCGGTGTTGCCGCAATCGCTGTATTTAGACGCAGCATTTCAGACGGTGTGACTGTGGCTAGTTGGTTTACACCTGGGAAGCCAGTTAAAAATGCAGTGACTAAATCATTACGAGGGAAATTAGTCGGCGCGAGTGTTTCAATATTTGTGCCTAAGGTGCTGTTCACGGCATCTTTAAATAAGATGTTAAGCAGCTCAGGCAGTGATGGATGCGTTACATAATCAGCAAATTGACCATCGTCAGCAGGTGCTGAGGTAGAGAAGGTGTCTTTGTCTTTTAAGCCAATAACAAGTTCATTAACCAGTGGGCTACCCAAACGTGATACTTGAGTTAATGCACCACCGTTAACCGCTGTTTTAGCAAATGACGCATTTGGATTTAAAATACGCGCTTGCGGAAGACTTGCTGTTGTCCAGCTACCAATCGTGCCATTACCTTCACCTGTCACACAGGCTTTAGGTACTTCAACAGCAATGGCTGTCACATTTTTCATTGCTAGGTCGTCATTATCAGCTGATTGTGTGATGCCACCAGGAAAACCACCGCCATCACCAGCACCCGGAGCACTATCACCTTCGACAGGGACATAATTTACAAGGTCAAAAGTTTTACCTAGGTTAACAACAAATGGGTCTTTACGTTGACCTACAAACACTTTACCCATACCGTCGCAGCCTGGGATTGCCACGCTGTAAATGTACTGGTCAGCGTATTCTTTGTAAGCACTCATTGAAGAGAATGTTTTGTTACCAATGTAATCAAGCGGTTTGTAAAATTCATTACTGCTATTCATTGAATTTGTTAGCATTGTTTTAGAGCCAGTACGTTGTGGGCCTTTTACAATGCTCACTGTATATGACTCGCTAAAGTTAACCGCTGCATTATTACCGGCCGCTACACCGCCGACATTCTTTAATGGCACTGCAACCGTGCGTTGATTGCCTTCTGGGCCGACTGTTAAAGCAACACCCATGTTGTCATTAGGTAACATGCTTTTGAAATTAAAAGCAAAGGTCATATCTTCTACAGCATCGCCGTCATTATCGATATGAATGCTGTAGGTTGCATCTGGGTCCATCGCAAAATAATTTGGACCGCCGTAAGCATCTTGAAGTGGAATATAGTTTGCGATGAACGTGACATAATCGCCACGGCCTTCTTCGTAACTATTAAACGCGTAAAAGTCTGTTGAGTCTAATGTTGGGAAGCGTGTAATGTTCGGTGCTTCTCGGTGACTAGATGCCTCTGTAGGCAAGCTGAACAGGGTACTACATACTACAATAGCAATTAGAGATGGAGTTACGTTCTTCATGACTTTTTCCTTAGTTTTTAAATTAAGTCATAGTGAAATACGGGCGAAGAATTTAATTGGATGCAATAATTTGAAAATTTTTTAACAAAAATGCAAAAAGCCGTGCAATGCACGGCTTTTAGATTTAAAGAATAACCAATTCGGTGGTGTATAAGACCTCGGTTGGGGAGCCATTAGGCGATCCTCCCAAGGGTTCTAAGCTAACAGCCAGGAGTGCAATGTCATTCGCATTAAATTGGGTATTTTTAGGTAGCTCAATTCGGCCTGACTTGGGCAGTAGACCTAAGGATATGGGCGCTTCTTGCCCTTTTAAAATCATCCATAACTCATAATCTTTGTCTGTGCGTGGTATAAGTGCTGTCGATGCTTTAATTGCAAGGCTATCGTCTTGGACATCAATAAACCAAAGTGCAGATTCGGCTTGATTCTTAAAAAGTGCAATTTGTTGCGCTTGCGATGTAACCGACTCATGAGGCTGCCAAATAATAAGCGCAAGGACAATGCTCGCAGCGGTGGCAATAAGTGACCATGCTTGTAGTATCGTTGAGCGTGGCTTTTTGGTTTTTAATTGCAAAGGGACAACGTTGGGGTCGATACGACTGGCAATTTTTTCCCATACGGCTTCATCGGGTGGCACAGACTCAATTGAACTTGCTAAGTTATTGAGATGTTGCTCCCACATCCATGTTGCTTCTCTTGCACGGGTAGAGGTTAACATTAAACGAGCAAAACGGTCGCGAGCGGGGCCTCTTAATGTCCCAAGAACATACTCGGCTGCTAACATATCAATAAGTGTTTGGTTTTCATAATTCATAACGTTAGGCACCTTTGTAGTTGTTGTAACCCACGTCTGATCCAGCTTTTAACTGTACCAAGAGGGGATGCAATGTGATCAACAAGCTCGTGATGAGTCAACCCTTTATAATAAGCCAAGTGAATTACTTGTCTTTGCTGTGGATCAAGTTGTTCGATACAGTCGACCAACTTTGAATCATCTTCGTAAGCAACTTGAATAGACGTTAAATCTTCTTGTTCTTGCTCATCAGTTAAGCTCTGTTCTTTACGCACTTTGTGGTGGCGTAATAAATCGAGGCAACGGTATCTGACTATGCTTATCATCCATGACATAACTGCCCCTTTTGATACTTGATAGTCACTGGCATTGTGCCAAATTTTTACAAAGGCATCTTGCAATACTTCTTCAGCCTGAGCCCGATTACCCAGCATTTTTAAGCTAATGGCAAATAACTTAGCGCTAGTTGATTTGTACAAACTTGCGAAGGCATTTTTGTCACCTTTCGCTGTTGCACTCAGTAACGCTAATAGTTGATCGTTGTCCATAAAGTTCCTGTTTTTCTTGTTGTATAGAAGTAACGGTTTACTCACCGGTTTAGATGCACGAAACATTATTTTTAGAAAAAAGGATGTGAAATCAATGTTAACCCACCTCTTTTCTATTAATTAGGTTAGCAGGGATGTGCTTATTGGCAAATTTATAGGTTTCAAGTTATTCATAATGTGTAAGTTATTCATATGTTATTGAAAAAATGTCCTAAACTTATTTATATATAAATAGTAAATCTGCTAAGTTATTGATTTAAGGTATATCAAAAGGCGTGGTGTACTTTAAACTCTGGAGTGAAACTTGCTATGTATAAATAATTACAATAACAAGGAGTGATTATGTGGGCAGCATCAACCTATTTAGTTTTAGCCGTAGCGTTTATTATTGCTGCGTTGCGTGTAGATACGGTGTACTTTGCGCTATTTTTTTATTGGACAGCGCTTTCATTATTATTAGTGAGCGCGGCTTATTTTTTTGATATCGCGCGAATATTCCGTAAACGTGAAAATGGCATTATTCCCATGTATATACGGTGGGCGTTTATTCCATTTTTACTTGGCGCACAACTTTATAACGCGTGGTCTAGAAAACACGATAAAGTGCCGCCACTTCAACAAATAAACGAGCATTTGTTTTTGGCTTGTCGATTATTTCCATCTGACATAGACAGTATGAAAGAAATGGGGATCACAGCCGTTTTAGATGTAACCTGTGAGTTTGATGGCTTAGAATGGTCGTCTACTCAAGAAAATATCCGTTATCTAAATATTCCAGTACTTGATCACAGCGTGCCAACCCGCGCACAATTAAATCAAGCCATTAATTGGATACATCATCAGATTAAAGAAGACAGACGCGTTGTAGTGCATTGTGCATTAGGACGTGGTCGTTCCGTATTTGTCATGGCTGCTTATTTATTGAGTCAAAACAAAGATGCAGATGTGCACACGATACTTGAGCAAATTAAAGAAACACGTGAGACTGCAAATCTTAATAAACGTCAATTACGTCATTTAATAAGACGTCATAAAGCCGGTGATTTATTAATTAAAAATAAAGCTGTACTTATTGCTAACCCTGTATCGGGCACGAAATTATGGGAATCTAAAAATAAACAAATTACCGCCCGTTTATCACAGTACTACGATTTAACAGTACACACGACAACGGCCGAAATTAGTGGCATTGATTTAGCAAAAGAGGCCATTAAATCACAGCCCGATGTAATCATTGCATGTGGGGGAGATGGCACTGTGACAGAGGTTGCAAGTGTGTTAGTTGATACCCCCTGTAAATTAGGGATCATTCCATTAGGTACAGCAAATGCGTTAGCGCATGTTTTAATGGGCATTCGGTCAAAAATAATTCCTGTCGAACAAGCCTGTGAGCTCATTATTGAAGGGCAGGCGAGTCGTATTGATACCGCACTGTGTAATGGCGAACGTATGCTATTGCTTGTAGGGATAGGTTTTGAGCAAAAGATGATAGAAAAAGCGCATCGTGATGCAAAAAATGAATCGGGGCAATTGGCCTATTTACAAGGTTTTTGGCACGCGCTCGGCGAGCATGAAGCTCAAGATTACACCGTAAAACTTGATAACAATGAACCGCAGTCAATTCATACCACAAGCCTGATTATCGCCAACGCAGCACCATTCACCACCTTGTTAGCGCAATCAGCAGGGCAGCCCGACCATAAAGATGGGTTACTAGATGTTAATTGGCTTACCCCAAGTGCAGACTCGAAAGCCAGTACCTTGAGTATTGCTGAGTTGGTTTTTTCGAGCATTACTCAGACAAGTTTTGCAATTAACAGCCATCACACAAATGCTATGCGTGTCTGTGTTACGGCAGAAAATGAATTAAGCTATGTAATTGATGGCGAAGTGAAAACAGCTGATGAAATCGTTGTAGAAATATCACCGAAATCGCTTTCGGTGATAATGGCAGAAGAATAATTATTTTTTAATGCTTTTCCACTGGAAAGTTGCCATATCGTCCTCTTGGGTATTGAAAAACGTATCGACATAAAGTTGCTCTACTTTTTCACGTGCCCAGGGCGTTTTACGTAAAAATTTTAAACTTGATTTTACACTGGGATCATTTTGAAAGCAGCGAACATCGACATGCGCAGCGAGGCCTTCCCAGCCAAATTTTTCTTGTAGCTTAGTGACGATATCGGCAAGTTTTACGCCATGCAAAGGATTATTAGGTTGATTATCCATACTAAATCTTAGGTTACTTATTACCGCGCAATAGTAACCTATCTCGTCACTAGATGCTAATTGACACGAATTGTTTTCGCCTGCTTAGGGTAAATAATATCGCCGTTTTCATTCAATCGATACCACATGAGATCACTATTAGACAGATGGTCTGTTTTTGTAGCGCATATAAGCATGCTGTTCGCGACAGCAATAATCGCACCCTCGGTATAGCGTTTATTTTCATACCAGCATACCTTTGCGTTGGTTAATGCACTGTCACCATCTAGCACCACTAACGGAGTGTCTTTCGCTGTTGCTATATGAGAAAACACTAAAAAAAATAATAAAAAGATTGAGATACGTGTAAGCAAATTTCACCCCGCAGTAGCAGTTTTTAATATCTTCACTAAGCTTAAGTCTATATGCTATAAAAACACAATGATGGAAATAATAAAAAGGTGAACATATGCAATTTGATAAAAATATGATTGACGAATTAACACTCCTCGCTAAATTCCCGCGAAATTCAAAAATGCAAGGTATTAAGATTCATTCTGATGCAGATTCTTCACTGATTGATGCAGCGAAGCGCTTATACGATAAAGGAATTACTGATAGCAGCGATGGAGGCTACCTAACCGATTTAGGTCTTGATTTAATAGAACATGTTACATTGATCCACTCGGCTTTAAAATAGCCACAACTGCTTAGATAAGCCTAAATCCTGCCCACTTTAGCCAGTTTATTATTAGTTTTTTGCTAATAGTCAACTGGCAAATTCACTAAACCATACTATCATTCAGTTTTCATTCATTTAAATTCATTTTATTTAAATAAAGGGACTCGTGATGAAAACGAATAAACTCAAACTTGCACTTCTAAGCAGTACAATTACTTTATTATTAGCTGGCTGTGGTTCGGACAATGATGAAAATGAACCTGAAGTCGTCGACACTCCCCCCGTCATTCAACTTGATAGCACTGCGAGTGTAAAAGAGGGTGAAAGCACAGAATTATCAGCAACGGTTACCGATGATAACGCGAGTATTAGCTACAACTGGGTACAAGATTCAGGCCCGAATATTACGCTAACGGGAGCAGACACAAACTCTATCAGCTTTATTGCGCCAGCACTTGATAACGACACAGAAGCTATGTTTACGCTTACGGCTACGGACTCAGCAGGCCAAGCTACATCAAAATCAATTACGGTGAGTTTGTTGAATAATGTTGCCCCTAAGGTCTCTGCAGACTTTGGCTCTGCACAAGAAAAGTCGATGGCGACACTCTCAGTAAATGCGACTGATGACGATGGCAGTATTAGCAGTTATAACTGGGAGCAAACAGCAGGGCCCACAGTTACGTTGAGCAGTGCGACTGAACAACAAGTGTCATTTACTTTACCAAGTGTTGCCGAAGATACCGAGCTTAAATTCAAAGTAACAGTTACAGATGATTCAGGCGATAGTACTGAATTAGAACAAAGTTTCACTATAGCGAGTATCGATAACACGTATACCTTAGCGGGTTCAATTACGGGTGATAAGTTTAGTAATGCGACCGTTAATGCAACTTTACTCGGTACTAATTACACACAAATGAGTGATGCTAACGGTGATTTTACGTTTACGTTTACTGTTGACGATGATGAAACGAATCTGTTTAGTCGTATTAATGCTATATCTGCGACTAATTCGAGTCTTGAATACAGTGCATTTGTTTCCGATTTAACTGCCAATGCCCAAGTACAAGCAGCACCCAAAATTAAGGCTAATTTTGCCCATGGTGATGAAGGCGCTAATACGGTAAGTTTAAGCGCTGTTTCTACGGCGTTAGTTGCGCTTATTACAGCGGCAAATGAGGGGATACCACCGGCTGACCTTGAAAGCTTTTCATTGGTAGAAAAAGGGGTTGATCCAGATGTGTTGATTGAAGCTGCAGCCGTCGTGAAATATGCGACCGAAAATGAAGTGACCCTTCCAGAAGGAACGGAAAATTTAATTGATCTTATTGAAAACCCAGACGCTTATAACGAGTTTGTCGCCGCTGTTGAGCAATCAAACCCAGGCGCAATCGAAAATGAAGTTGCAAAAATAATAGCAGATCCAGAACTAACCCCACCTGTCGATGAATCATCTCTACCTGCTTACTATGTAAGAACATACCCTACAGCAAAAGGGTTCCTTTCACGTGGTGGCCAGCAATACACATTTGAAGAAAACGGTATGGGCAAATATGTTCATAGTAGTGGCGCTGTTAATTACAATTGGGCACTTACTGAAGGTGTGATCACACTTGATTTTACTAGTGGTCAGGGCATTATCGGGTTCCTTTCTGTTGATGTCGGCGTTGCAGGGCTTTCTCAGCAACAAGTTGATGATCTTTTCAATGCAGGGATTTATCAAGTTGAAGTCACCTACTCACCTCAAACAGCGACGCTTAAAAGGATTGTCGAAGGTGAGAGCATTGATAGTTATCGCTTAACAATGTCACAAACGGCTCAAATGACACCTATTTACTTGGGCGAAAATGTGATTGAAACACCTGAATTTAACGTTTCAAATGAATCAGATGTCTCAATGAGAAAGCCATATTCAGGCTCTGACCTTGCGTTTAAAGCTGAAGATATGGGAGGCACTTGGGCAATACAACATTATCAAAGTGATAGTGATGATGGGGTTGTCGGATTTGTTTTAGACCCATACGTTTTTTCTGCTGATAATACGGGTAAATTACAAGATGCAGAGACAGCACTTCAGTGGCAAATCGAAGAAGGTGTGCTTAAAGTTACTTTCCCTGATCAGCGATATCAAGAAAGCCGAATTATTGACCAGTTAAATGGTGATTTACAATTACTGAATGTTGCATACTCCGCAGAGGGCGCTGTTATCGCAACTGAAGTTATGTATGGCTTTAAGGTTGACGAAACGAGTGCAGCCGCCGTTGATGTAACAAATGAGCCCGGCAATTTCTGGCAGACTATGATAAATCAGTGGACAAAAGCAAACTGGAAAGATGGCAAGCTTGAGTTTTATTATGAAGGTAACAGCGATAATGGCTTTAATGTGTTTGGCTTTCAGTTAACAAAAACGGATAGTCGCCGTTTAAATCTAGTCAATGGCACCGAGCAAGATTATACCTTAGATGGCGTAAATGTAGGTTGGATGCAAGAATCTAGAGACGTCACGATTAACTATTTTGGTAATTTTTCATGCAGTGATGATATGTCTAAACCTTGTCGTAAACGTGAATGGGAGATATTAAAATCTCAACCCGGTGTTGCCGGTGAACGATTATACGTAAAAGAAAAAGACTATTATTTGTTAGATGAAAATGGTTGGTACAATAGCCAAGGTGCGCCTTCTTTAGTGATTGCTCCACGGATTAATATCTATGAAACAATTCCTGAAAATTATTGGATGCCAGAGACGATGAAGTCGAGTGGAGCACCTAGCTTGTTTAATACAACCAGCAGTTCAACAAACTATACGATACTTTCACCTAATAAAGATAAATCATCCGTTAACTAATCCTTGCAGCAAAAGGCCCGATTAAATCGGGCCTTTTAATTTATATTGAATCGGGTTGATTCTGCGGGGCTGCATCAATAAATGCATCAAGTGTATTACAGTGTTCATACACTGCGGCGATTTTTGGATATTTTTTCATATCAACGTTAAAACGCAGTGCATTAAATACTTGAGGCACTAAACAGACATCAGCTAAGGTTGGCTCATTCCCTACACAAAAACGATTACCCTCACCTAACATTTTTTCTATGCTGTCGAATCCGACCTCAACCCAATGCTTATACCATGTGTTCTTAGCCTCATCATCGACACCAAGATCATTGGCTAAGTATTTTAAAACGCGTAAGTTATCAATTGGATGAATATCACAGGCTACGGCGTAACAAATATTACGGATCTGTGCTTTTTGCCATGCATCACCCGTCAGTAAAGGGACTTCTGTATGGGTTTCTTCAAGCCATTCTAAAATAGCTAATGATTGCGCTAAAACCCCGTGATCGGTTTCTAACGCTGGCAAAAGGCCTTGTGGGTTTTTTGCCAAATAGGCGTCGCTTTGCTGTTCCGATTTTAATAGATTTACGGTTACAAGTTCATGATCAATGTTTTTTAAATTAAGGGCGATACGAACGCGGTACGCCGCAGATGAACGAAAATAGCTATAAAGTTTCATTATACGTCCTGTTTACCTGTAAAGTGTTTTTTAATAGTTCGCCAACAATCTGTGTAGTTTGCTTGACGCTCTTTACCTTCAAGGGCATATTTTGTTGGTGAAATAACGTAACGTGATTCAAACATAAATGCGAGTGTATTTTCATAGCGTTGTGGCTGTAAATCTGCATTCGATGCTTTTTCAAATACATCAGCTTCAGGTCCATGTGGTGACATACAATTATGTAGACTTGAGCCGCCCGCTACAAAACCGTGCTCTTTGGCATCGTAAACACCTTCAATTAAGCCCATAAATTCACTCATAATATTGCGATGATAATAGGGTGGGCGGAAAGTGTTTTCTGCTACCATCCATCGTGGAGGGAAAATAGCAAAATCTATATTTGCGACACCCTCAGTACCTGAAGGTGACGTAAGGACAGTAAAAATTGATGGATCTGGGTGATCATAGCTTACGGTGTTCATGACATTGAAACGCGCTAAATCATATTTATAGGGCGCACTATTACCCGTCCATGCGACCACATCGAGTGGTGAATGACCAATATCACAACGGAACATGTTACCGTTAAATTTCGCAACTAATTCAAAGTGACCTTCGATATCTTCAAATGCAGCAACAGGGTAGTGAAAGTCACGGTCATTAGCGTAACCGTTTGCACCAACTGGACCACGCTCAGGCAATATGTACGCATGGCCATAGTTTTCACAAATATAACCCCGCGCAGTCTCCGTTAATAAATCAACTGCAAACTTAATGCCTCGTGGAATAACGGCAATCTCACCGGCACGCACTGTTAACTTGCCGCACTCAGTTCTAAGCAGTAGTTCGCCTTGTTGAGGAACAAACAACATCTCGCCATCTGCATTGTAAAAGTAACGGTTATCCATAGACTTGTTAGCGACATAAATATGAATACCAATACCTGTTTGTGCATTTGCGCTACCATTTGCCGCCATTGTGACGAGACCGTCTATAAAGTCAGTCGGTTCTGTTGGGAAATCAATCGGATCCCAACGTAGCATCGTCGGTGGTGTTGGTACTTCGGTGATTGGTGCAGTGCGAATTAAACCATTATCAATTGCTGTATAGTCGCCTTGAACAACCGAAGGACGAATACGATAAAACCATGTTCTGCGATTATCTGCACGCGGAGCTGTAAAAGCCGTTGTGCTAAATTGCTCAGCGTATAAATCGTAGTTTACTTTTTGTGGGCTGAACTGACCAATTGGTAATGCACCCGGCAGTGCTTCGGTTTCAAATTCATTACCAAAGCCTGTCATATATTGTAATTCGTTGTTATTCATCACTAGACTCCTGAAAGGTTTTAGGTAAGATACTCTCATGTGAGAGTAAATTCAAATAGGATAGAATTTAACTCTGTAAATATTTTTTGACAGTAAAAAAGCCATGACAAAAGAGATGAAAGCGACATTTGATTTAAACAGTTTTCTGCCCTACACACTCAACAATATTGCAACGCAAATGAGTGAACAATTTAGTGAGCTATATCAAAGCCAATTTGACTTAACCGTGCCACAATGGCGCATTATTGCCAATCTAGCCCAATACGGTCAGCTAAGTGCAAAATCGTTATGTGATTTAGCACACATGGATAAGTCTACGGTATCAAGAGCGGTTAAACGCTTATTAGAAAGAGACATTATAAGCGCCCAATCTGATCCACTCGATAAAAGAGCAACCTTACTGTCATTAACACGTGATGGCAGCGATATGGTCGAAAAAATTAGTCCGGTGGCATTAGATTGGCAAGCAGAGATGCTAAAAGACATAGATGAACATGAATATGAAAACTTTATCTCAACGCTGAATAAAGTTTACGATAGCCTCAATAAAAATGTTTAATTCTGTAATCTTAGCGCTGCTACATATTGATTTAGTGAATCGATACGGATATGATAATCGATATCATTTACAATTAGAAATTTGGATGCTCTCCCTATGAAATTAGCGTTAAACACAATGAAGACTTTTGGCCTTAGCCTTGTATTAGCATCAGCATTTATTACGCAACCAGTATTGGCAAATGGCCCAATTGGCGAGCACGTTAATCACCTTAAAGCAAACTTAAAAGATTATTCTGATGATGTTGAGTGGATGATAGCAAAAGTGGATGCTTTAGTGACAGAGTATGAAAAAAATGGCGCTAAGGCTGTTAAAAGCGATGATTTAATTGAGTATTGGGAATCAGTGAAGTTTCACAGTGCCATCGAAACTAATTACGTTCCAGTTTATGCATCTATTTGGCAAAGCATTTATGGTATTAAAATGGCCATCGATGATAAAAAACCTGCAAGTGAAGTACGTCAACACCAGCAGGCACTAGATGCGGCTCTATGGCAGGGGCTAGGGGCTGTTAAATTAGCCGCTGATTTTCAACAAAAAGGCTTGTTGAAAGCGGTAAAAGCAACGGCCTCTGAAAACATGACGCAAAGCGCCACTATTGATGAAATTAAACATAAATTAGACCGCGTTGTCGCAAAATATGCCGAGCGTTTAAGCGACGAAGCGACTCAAATTGTACACGATACTTACCTTCACTTATTTGAAGGCGTAGAAGGTACTCTTATTGAAAAAGACGCAAAACTTGTGGAAGTACTTGAAAAAGATTTTAACGTCACACTTCCAAAAGCCATTTCAGACAAAAAAGACGTTGACCAAGTTAGAAATGTGGTTATTGATATGCAAGAAAAACTTGATCGCGCTAAAGTGCTATTAGAAGAAGCTGAAAAGTCACGTAAGGATGTATTTTAGTGAAACGCAGAACCTTTATTCAAGGGCTGGCTGCGTTAGGGGTAGTGGGCAGCATGCCATTACCTCTTTCTCGTGCTTTTGCCGCAAGCCCAGTAAGCCCAATTTCAGTGAATGACCTACCAGCCCTAGAGGGCGATCTGACTTTATACCTAGGCCGTGGTGAAGGTGGTTTATACGAAAACGTATTGAAATCAATCGAAAAGAAAAATCCAAAACTTAACCTATCAATTCGTCGCGGGCCGACAGCAGCGCTTGGAAATATGATTGTTGCTGAAGCAAAAGCAGGCGTGAAACGGGCTGATTTATTTTGGGCTGTGGACTCAGGTGCAATTGGTTTAATTACCGATGCGGGACTCGCCAAACCGTTACCAGGCGATTTAGAATCGCAATTACAGCCGCAATTTCGCTACCCAGGTTGGGCACCCGTGACAGGGCGTATCCGCACCTTACCCTATAACACGAAGCGCCTAACCAAAGAGCAAATTCCAGATAGCATTATGGCGATAGCCGATAGCGATTTATCAATTGGCTGGGCACCCGCCTATGCATCATTCCAGTCATTTGTTACTGCAATGCGCATTCTTGAAGGCGATGATAAAACCGCTAAGTGGCTTAAAAAAGTCCAGAAACGTTCTAAAACGTATGCCGGTGAATTAGGTGTGGTGATGGCTGTTGAGCGTGGTGAGGTTGATATTGGTTTTGCTAATCACTATTACACACTTAGATTAAAGTCGGGCAAACCTGATGCAAATCTCGATCTTGCCTTCACAAATCAAGACGCGGGTTGCTTAGTTAATGCCTCGGGTGTACTTTCATTAACTGATAACCCGAATGCAATGAACTTTATGCGCTATTTATTAAGTGCAGAAGTACAAAGCTACCTTGCTCGCGAGGCCTATGAAATTCCGCTTATTCAAGGGATTGAACAGCCTTCTGGCTTACCTGCTTTATCAGCAATATCACCACCCAAAGTTGATTTAACACAATTGGCAGATTTAAGGCCAACACTTGACCTTATGCGAAGTAGCGGTGTTCTATAATGCGCATACCTGCTTCATATCCTATGGCGCTGCTTGCAGCGCTTTTGGCGTTAGCGCCTGTTTATATTTTGATCACCTTAGCCAGTGATGCAACAGCTATTTTTGATAGTCATAATTTAAAAATTCTTGGTAACACCTTATCCCTCATGGTGTTAACCGTAATAGGCTCAATTTTAATTGGGGTTCCTCTGGCATTTATTAGTGCCTATGTGCAGCTTCCTTTTAAGAAGCTTTGGCTGGTGTTGTTTGCAGCGCCGCTTGCAATACCAAGCTACATCGGTGCATTTACGCTCTACGCAGCGTTTGGTCCAGGTGGTGAGATAAACCAGCTATTAGGGTTTCAAACCCCACCTATGTATGGATTAACAGGTGCAGCGATTGTGATGACGTTGTATACCTTTCCATTTGTAATGCTGACTACACGTTCATCATTGCTCAGTCTTGATGCAAGCATGGTTAACGCTGCACGCACCTTGGGTATGTCGATGACAATGAGTGTGTTTAGAGTCATATTACCGCGAGTAGTTAATGGGATTGCGGCCGGCTCTTTACTGGTCGCTCTGTATACGTTGTCGGACTTTGGTACGCCAGCTATGATGCGACTTGATACGTTTACCCGTGTGATTTATGTCGAATATAACGCGTTTGGTTTAAGTCGCGCGGCAATGTTATCACTGCAACTAATGGTAATTGTCGGCTTTTTATTGTTTATGGAGTCGCAAATAAAAACGGCCTCAGAGCGTCATGGTCGGCCATTAATGTTATTTCCAACGAATGCTCAAAAGTGCATGATGCTATTAACTTTTGCACCCATTTTGATTTTGGCGATTTGCTTACCGCTCGGTATTTTTTGCGTGTGGTTAGCGCGTGATGGCTTTGCTAATTTTGACTTCAGTATTGCATGGAACTCAGCGTACGCCTCGGGCCTAGCTGCCATTGTTGCTGTAATAGTTGCTGTGCCCGTAGCGCATGCCGCTCTGACCGGTAAAGCGGGACGTATTATGGAGCGCGTGACTTATTTTGGTTTTGGTATACCGGGTATCGTAATGGGAACTGCGCTGGTGTATGGTGGATTGCAATTACCAATGTTGTATCAAACTCTTGCTTTATTAGTCATTGCGTATGTATTACGTTTTTTACCGCTAGCAGTTGGTTCTGTACGCACCAGTACTGAGCACTTAGATTCAAGCTTGGTTAAGTCTGCAAGGGTGTTAGGAGCAAGTCCTCGTGAAGCATTTTTACGCATTACGTTGCCTTTAACCTTACGCGGTATTATTGCCGGGGCTGCGCTTGTTTTCTTAGAATCGATGCGTGAGCTTGAGGCTACTTTGTTACTTGGCCCAACAGGGTTTGAAACCTTATCTACGTATTTATGGCGTGTTTATGAAGCGGGCTATTTTGGTCGCGCAGCGATTCCAGGTTTGCTTCTTGTCGTGATATCAGCGTGTGGTTTAGCTATAATGCTGTCCGGTGAAAAACGCAGTCAATTAGAACATTAAGGATCAGTTTAATGCTATCAGTTAGTAAGCTGTCTATCGATTATGGTAGCAATCGAGTGGTAAGTGATCTTAACTTGTCACTAGGCGAAAGTGAGATCCTCATGCTAGTTGGACCAACTGGCTGTGGTAAAAGTACAATATTACAAGCACTCGCAGGGCTTATCCCTATCAGCGAGGGTGAAATTAACTTAGGTTCGTGGCGTGCAACGCCAAAACAAAAAGTTCCGCCTGAAAAGCGTAAAGTGGGTATGGTGTTTCAAGACTTTGCGTTATTTCCGCATTTAACAGTGCAAGAAAATATTTGTTTTAGACTGACAGATTCAGCTAAAGGAGATCATTGGATTGCATTATTGGGTCTTGAAAAGTTTCGCAACAAGAAACCGGCCACGTTATCAGGTGGTCAGAAGCAACGTGTTGCACTGGCACGTACACTTGCGCATGAACCTGATTTTGTTTTATTGGATGAACCCTTATCAAACCTTGACGCGGCATTAAAAGATACGTTGCGATGGGATATTCGCAATGCATTAAAAAAAGCGGGTGTTCCCGCTATTTGGGTTACGCATGATCAAGAAGAAGCATTATCTATTGGTGATAGAGTTGGTGTATTGAAAGAAGGGGTTATTCAACAACTCGACACACCAGAACGTTGTTTTAGTTTACCTAGTAATCGTTTTGTTGCTCGTTTTCTTGGTGAGGCAAGTTTTATTTCTGGAAAGTCGTTAGGTGATATCGCAACAACTGACTTAGGGAATGCGCCTATTATTAAAATAGATCACGACTCAGCCGATGTTGATGTACTTTTGCGCCCTGATGATGTTCATCTTATTCAAAATGCCAGTTCAACCAATGGCAAGGTGACATGGGTGCGCTATGAAGGTGGCAGCCGTTTGTGTGCAGTGAAACTTGCATGTGATACGGTTGTGACAAGTCGCGTAAGCCACGAAGTGATTGTCCGCCCAGATGATGAAGTTCATGTGTCAATCAACACCACTCACCCCCTTGCGGTCTATGCAGTTTAAATAAATCATTTATGCAGGTCTTTAAGGCCTGCAACTTCTCTTTTCTATTCTATTTAATACTTGTTCGCACTCATACTTAATCATTTTGATGGGTTAAACCGTTGCTACCTAGGTTAAAATTTGTGTTCTACGACTGCATGGATGCAGGAGGTAGAGCAATGCAGGAGCAATTGCCGAGAACACCTAAATAACGAAACTTTTGCCTTGTTATCATCGAGGCTTTTTGCCTCAGAATAGCTCATTTAATTAAGCGCAATGGTATAAGCTTTTCTTTTAGGCTCTTTAATTTATAAATTAGCAACTAACAAGAATAACGTTTAAAACGTAAAAAGCCCGCCAGTAGGGGCGGGCTTTGTTTTATAACAAGACTAACTTGTTATTAGAATGTGTAACGAACGCCTACACGCATTTCCCAAAGTGAGGGTTTTGTTTGTACGCTTGTACCAGCTGGGTTGTTGAAAGAGTTGTAAATATACTGCCCATCAACAAGTTCTGTCGTTACTGCACTTTGCAATGAACTACCTGATTTTAAAACACCCCAATCATCGTTTATTAGATTACCAATGTTTTTAATTACAAAATAAGCAGAGCCTTTTTGATCAGGTGTAAAGCCCATAAACTCTTGCTCAACTTTTAGATCAAATGTAACCCACCAGTCGCCATCAATATTATTTCGTTTTTGGATTTCACCTCGTTTTAAGCCTTCACTTTCAACCCAGTTATTAAAGGCGGTTTGATCGAAGTCAGGGCCATAAACAACTGATGCATCATCAACTTCTGGTACATATAAAAGTTGGCGGCTCGCATCATTATAGCCTAAACCTTTTGAATCTTTATCGAAGGTATAAGAGTACGGGTTAGTTTGTTGTGCTTGACCAAATAGATTGAATTTAGTTTCATAGCCGTCAAATATTTCATGGCTGTAACCTAGAGACAGTGTAAAGCGATGTGGTATTTCATAGTTAGAAGTTGTAACCCCAGGGTTCTCTGAATCAGACACTGCAATAAAGTGATAATTCGAGAATGCAACAGAGCTGGTCATTGGGCTCACATCTTTAGCCACGGTATAAGCATAAGAAAGTGCTAAATCAATGCCATTATCAAATGCTTTATTCATTGATAAAGAAAGTACATGCGAATAAGCATCACTGCCTTCTACATTTGTCAGCATAAAGTCAGATACACGCGGGTGTAAAACATCGTTGTAAACAGGGCGGCCATCTGGCGCTGTGTCTGTTTGTACGTTGGCGATGTTGCGAATAATTGCTGAGTCTTGTTTATCTGTGTAGAGGTAATCAACATTGAACACATAATCATTGCTAGTGATGTAAGTACCACCTAAAGAGAACTTCCATTCTGAAGGAATTTCAAAGTCAGGATCTGTAACATTTGCACTTGCATCTGCACCACCTTGTCCAACCTCGTCATAAAGAGATTGTGGAATGTCATAACCAGGCTTACCGCCGCCATTAAATGCAATGGCATCATCACCAAGAATTTGCAGGCCTTTTTGGTCAATCTGAATATTTCTTACACCGTCATTAGAGTAGCTGTTTGAAACCCAAACATTTGGATTACCACCAGAATATAGACCAAAACCACCACGTAACTCTAATTGATCGTTATAAATCCAATTGATACCTAAACGTGGTTGAAGAAGGTCAATACCATCAAGGTTTTGGCTATTTGAAAAGCCATATCTGTCTTCAAAATTTTGGTTATGGGTTGGTTTGTCGCTACTTGTATACCAATCATAACGAAGACCTGCCGTAATCGTAATGTCATAGTCGATTAGCTCAAACTTATCTTGAAAGTAAACGGTGTTCAAAGCGTAAGCAAATTCGCCAGCTGCATCGTCTGGGTTTTGTGATGATGCGTTGCCATAGTAAACACGAGCAATACCATTTTCAAAATCTTCAATTGAACTAAATCGATATTCGCCCTCAGTATGTTGAACAAATAAGTTGTATACATCTAGTTCTTCACGCTCATAGCCAAATGATAATTCATGATCTTCTAAATAGTATGTGCCACCTAATTTAAGTGATAGGTTGTCATAATTTAGGATATTTGATTGGCGTGAGTCGTCAGGGCCGATATAAACATCAATATCACCGGTATCGATACGGAACTCACCAAAACCAGATGCTGCATCCAATGATTGTTGGCGGTTATCTAGTTTTGAATAACCCACTCTTACTTCTGTTGAAAAGTTATCTGTCCAATCAGAGTAAAGAGACGCAACATAAGACTCTAGTTTTGCACCACGCTCATAGAAATGGTTTGAAAGAGCAATTTCATCAGAGTCTGCATCAGATTGAGCAAGCGAGAAACCGTCATTATAGTTATATACAAGGCTTGCACGGTGGGCATCGTTAATGTTCCAGTCAAGCTTTACTAAAATCTTTTCGTCTTCGACAGGTAGGCTCGGAATCATGCTACCAGGATCGTAGTCGTAGTTATCTATCGAGATTTGTGTAATTCGATCGATTGTTGCTTGGTCAATACGGCTGTCAGCAAAAGGAATATAATCAAAGATTTGTGCTCCTTCTAGCTTTTCGTAAGAAGTAAAAAAGAATAATTTATCTTCAATTAAAGGTAGTCCTACATTAAAACCATAACGTTTTTCAGTGTAGTTCCCTGTATCAAATTTTTTACCTTCGATAGAGTCGCCAGACATTGAGTCGTTGGTATAGTCGTAAAATAAACCACCATGAATTTCATTGGTGCCTGACTTTGTAACCGCATTAATATTACACGATGTAAAACCACCGTATTGCACATCAAATGGTGCAAGTTCAACGGCCACTTGGTCTATTGAATCGAATGAAAACGGCATGCGTTCAGTCGGGTAACCACTAGAATTTAAACCGAAGTTATCATTCATGCGGACACCATCAACAGTTAGGCTGTTGAAGCGAGGGTTACCGCCTCCACAATTAATCGAGTTTGCATTTGTTTCATCAATAAAGATGCGTGGATCGGCGCGAATAATATCTTTTAAATCACGGTTTATGGCAGGGCGAGATTCTAGATCTTCAAGCGAGAAGTGACTTGCAGGGCCTGTGCTACCAGTTTGTGCGCTTATAGGCGCTCCAGATACCACGATTTGTTCCATTTGCTGTGTTTGTAAACTAACAGTCACAGGATAATCTTGACCTAGGGTCAAATAAATACCATCAAGTTGTTGATCTTCATATTGATCAGAATCGACGATTATTTTGTAAGGCCCGCCAACGCGGAGGCCTTGGCTAGAAAAATTACCTTCATTTGTTACAGTTGTTTTTTTAACTGAGCCTGAAGGGATATGGATTATTGTTATTTGCGTACCAGCAGCAGGATTGCCATTTGGGCCTGTAACTTGTCCTTTTATAGAAGACGAGGTTTCATTAGCCATTGCAGCATGGCTGAACGTTAAACATGTCGCAACAGCTATTGCCAGTGTACTTTTATTAAATGTTGATTTCATGAGGTTTCCCGTTATTAAATTACGATACTTACTGGGTGTAAATACCTTTCCTTTTTTAAAATCAATGTGTGTCATTTTTATTACAGATATAAAAAAGCCCGTAATAAAACGGGCTTAAATAGTATAGATTAGAACTTGTAACTAATACCAATTTTAGCTTGCCATGCAGAAGCACTTTGATCGATTAGAGTGTAATTTCTTACATCGGCACCATTGTATGCTTCATGAATTATATAGCGGCCTTGGTCATCTAAACCACCAAAGTCATAAACTGATTGGTCTTGATAGCTAAGACGTTTTTCAATACCCCAGTCGCTATTAAGTAAGTTAGCAAAGTTATCAATCATGAAATACACTTCACCGCTATGACCTTTAGCGAAACCTGGGATTTCTTGCTTAACGCTGATATCCATAGTTGTAACCCAAGGCATAGTACCCGTATTACGGTCTAAGATTTCACCTCGCTCAGAAATACCGGCTCTATCAAGTAGTGCTTCAAGTTCACCCCAGGTAAGTTGCGATTCATCCCAGTTTACATTTGGATCATCCGCACCTGTTGGAATATAAGCTAAGTATGCAGAGCTTGAGTAGAAGTCACGCGAATCACCTAGCGCACCGTCTTGGTACGAAGCCATTGTGTGACTGTAAGGGCGACCTGAACGACGCTCAAAGTAAAGGTCAAACTTTGTGTTATAGCCTTTAAAGAATTCAGTGTGGTAGCTGATGTTCACTTTAAAGCTATGTTCTACTTCATAGGCACCACGCTGTGCTAAGTCTTGGTTACGGTTTTTAGTAACATTATGCTGGTAGTTACTTTGTGCTTGCGAAGATGAACCTGAAGCAGCTTCAGTGATATCTTGGTGTGCATAGCTTGCTGAGATGTATAAACCGTTATCCCATTCTTTTGCAAGTGCTGTTGAGAAGATAACTGAACGGCCATCATCAGATGAGTTTGTAAGCATGATATCGAAGTTATCAGCTAAATCACCTGAGTAGATGCTTTCTTGGATTAAACGCTCGCCATCTGCTGCAACGCCCACAGGGACGATAGCCGTGTTGTGCCAAATCGCTTCGTTTTCTTTCTTGTGGTAAGCAATTTCAGCTTGCCATTTGAAACCATTACCAAGTAATTCAGAGTCAAAGTCATACTCGAAACCAATTTGGCTACGGATGCTTGAAGGTAGTTTAAAATTAGGGTCAATGTAGTTTGTGCTACCCGCACCTTTAACCAGTGAATCTTGAATTGCACCTGGCACAGATGTGATATCTGCAGGGTTATTTGCGTAGTAATCATTAATAACTGATTGTGGTGCATCAACAAGAGTAATACCGTCTTTTTGGTACGAGTTGTTATACCAAACGTTAGGAATACCACCCTGGAAACGACCTACACCACCGCTGATTGTTAGGTTTTCTGTTGCGTAATATTTAAACCCAACACGTGGTAGGATGATATCTACACCATCAAGGTTTTCTTGGTTTGAAAAACCATAAGTCTCTACGAAGTTTTCATTTAGAGTTGGCTTGTCGTCAGATGCCAAACGCTCATAACGAATACCTGCATTTACTTCTAAATCGTCACCAATGTAAAAAGTATCTTCTAGGTAGATTGCTAATTGGCTACGCGTTGCATCATATGCTGTGTCTGCAGCGTTGTTTGTGTATGCATTACCATAAGAGAAGTCATAAGTACCATTAAAGTTACCTACCTCACGGTTTGCAAAACCAGCAACACTATCAAACTCCCATGAACCTAATGAATTTGCAGCAAATAAGTTATAAAGATTAAGTGATTCATACTGAATACCAAAGTTAAGCTCATGCTCCTCAAGAAGGTAAGTACCATCAAATGTCAATGTTAGGTTTTCAGTTGATGACTCATTCGCGTGACGGTATTGGTCTGTACCAAACTGATATGCTGGACCACGGTAGTATTCTTCAACTTTAACACTACCAATATTCGAGTTTGTTAAGCTGTTTGAGCTGACATCTTTGTATGCGATACCAATCTCTGATGAGAAAACATCGCTCCAATCTGAGTATAGTTTTGTCGAGAAGTTATTGAACTTAGTTGCGTATGTATAACGGCTTGAAGCTAGAGATATCGTTTTGCCTCCAGTGCCGAAGTTTTTTTCGTCTTGATCATCTTGCCACTGGTATGTGAAATCTAGACGGTGTGCGTCATTGATGTTCCAGCTTAGCTTAACAAGTAATGATTCATTTGTGTCTTCAGGATCGCCACCTAAAGAGTCTTGGAAACCATATACATTGTCTAATACAGATAAGAAATTGCTGAACTGCTCTTCAGTTACATTGTATTCGTTCGTTGCACCAGAGCCCTCAAAACCATAATCTAAATCAAGCTCGCTCTTCCAACTGTTGTAGTTAACAAAATAGAAAAGCGTGTCTTTGATTAGTGGACCGCCCACGTTAAAACCGAAACGTTCTTCTGTTTGAGTAGGTTCAACCTTGTTAATTTCAAATGTTTTATGGCCATCTTCGTCTAAAACTGGGCGCCCATCGACAGAAACTTCTGAAATATTATTTACATCACCCGCCATATCTGGTGTTGATGTTTCGTAGAAACCTGAGAACTTGAATTCATTAGTACCAGATTTTGTAACAGCATTAATTGTACCACCACCAAAGTTACCTTTTGATGCCGAGAACGGTGATACATCTACAGAAATTTGCTCGATTGCATCAAGTGCAACAGGTGGTTGAGCAGTAGGGTAGCCGCCATAGTTTAAGCCGAAGTCATCGTTTTGGCCAATACCATCAACGGTCAGGCTATTTGTACGCGGGTTATTACCGGCAAACGTAAGCTCTCCGCCACCATTAATACTTGCAAGAGGATTTAATCTTGCGACATCTTTAATGTCTTTATTAAAGCTTGGCATATTATTGATTGTGTCTTCACCGAAAACACTGCTTGAACCGCCAGACTGTTGAACAATTTTATAGCCAGAAACTTCAATTTTTTCCATTGCTAATGAGTTTAGTTGTTCTTGTAAGCGGTAAGTATCACCAAGCTCAAGGTAGATATTTTCTACCATGCTGTCACTGTGTGTATCTGAGTCGATAAGTACAGTGTATGGGCCACCAACACGTAGACCATTTGCGATGAAAGTACCGCTTTCATTTGTAGTTAACTCACTGACTGTGCCAGTTGGTTGGTGAATAACC
The DNA here is from genome assembly GCF_020966275.1 of Pseudoalteromonas sp. MB41. Classification (NCBI taxonomy): domain Bacteria; kingdom Pseudomonadati; phylum Pseudomonadota; class Gammaproteobacteria; order Alteromonadales; family Pseudoalteromonadaceae; genus Pseudoalteromonas; species Pseudoalteromonas sp. MB41. Next base: position 143,142 of record NZ_JAJJZF010000005.1, read on the forward strand.
TTTATTTTAACATTTGCAGCTGCTTCACCAGAAGGGGTTGTGATTTTACCTCTCATTGAAGATGAGGTATCTGCAGCCATAGCACTTGTTGAAACACCAAGAGCTAATATAACTGCTCCGGTTAATTTCGAAAGGCGTAACTTATTCATTATGTTATTTCCCGTGTTAGAGGTTTGTTAGTTTATAGTTCACTGTTAGTTGGCATCTTTAGTGCCTTTACTAACGGTTTTGCTGATTTATCAAATAACGAATTTAATAAACCGGCTAATCTGATCCCACCTTGTTGTAGGCGAGTTTTTATAACTGGTACATTTTTGTATATGTAACTGTAACTTATGCTTGTTTCATTTTCTTTATAGATTGATTTTGCAATATTATGAGATTCTATTAACCAATCGCTTGGAGAGCTTGAGAGGTAATCTGCTATAAGTTCTTCATTTTTAGTGTCTATAAATTGCGCAAATTCACTATAGGACAAGTTTTCGTTTTCAATTAACTTTGTGTCCCATAAGCTATGTAAATTGGTATTCTGACCGAAGAATGTGACAGAAATATTATTTCCGCCGCGGTCTTCGCCTCTACCTGCATGAAAAGGTTGGTGACTATCGCCGACCAAATGAACTAAAAAGCGCAAAGCGAACTGCTTTTCAGCAATGGATGCATTGTCATTTTTTAATACTGTAATTGAGTATTCAATGCCTTCTAAAATATCTGTAACAGAGTCTTTATTATGGTGTGCGTGCTCATCGTACTTTGGCTTTGCATCACCTTCATCAAAGTTTATGTAATGCCAGCGTGATGATTTCTTTTGCCAAAATGTTTCAGGTGCTGAGCGCATTTCGTCGGCCCAGGTAGCAATTTGAGGTAATGATTCACCGTCTAATAGGGGAGTTAAAGCCTGGCGAGTGGTGTCGGTAATATGGTTTGCAGCTACTTCACCTACAATACGGTGGCCGTTTTGCCCCCATGCGTGAGAAGGTGAGCTCATTGACATAGATAAAATGCCAGTTGATATGAGCAACATTGTTTTTGTTTTTTGTAACATTGAGTCAGTGTCCGAATAAATGCGTAATTAAGCACGATTCCATAATGTCAATTCTCCTGAATTTCAGCTGAAATAGAAAGGACTCAATAAGATTCATAATTTCTTGTTCATAAATTCATAAAATCAATAGGTTACAATGTTTAAGTAAAGTTACCTATTGCAATGAGTAAGAATAATTGTTCAAATAGAGACAACAGTGCGTTGTTGGCTATTAAAATTGAATTTGAAAACAATACTAATAAAAAAATCATCGATTGTTACATTTTTGTTTCTGTCTCTTATTTTGTTTTTTTGCATCGGAACGATGCAGAGTAAAGCACCGATTTCTGATATTGACGCTTTCATAGAAACTTCGTATCAATGTGCAACAAAGTCAGATGTTAATCTTAATGAACTTGTTGTTTATTCATCAGGTAAAGTGCTTGCTGAGGACGTTGCGAAAGTACTGTGTAGTGATGACACTATTAGTAAGCAATATGGAACTGTCACTTCTTACTGGGGCTATAAAACCTCAGACACAATCGAGTTTTTAGGTAAAGGAATTGCTGATCTTATTCTCGCTAAAGAGAATCTTATAAATGCGTTTATGGCAGAATCGACCTATAACTACCAAGCTGTAGTTGGGTTTCCAAATTACACCGCTTATTTAATTTCAAGTACTGAAAAACCTCGTGTAGAGAAAAGTTACTTTCTTGATAAACGTATTGGCCTGTTAGATTATCCGACAAGTCGTTCTGGTCATATACTACCGAAGCAATTATTCAAAAAGTTAGATATTAACCTTGAGAATTTAAACATTGTTTATGCCAGCTCTCATTTTGAACTGAGAGAATTACTTGCCAGTGGTCAGGTCGATTTGATTTCTTCATATTGGCAAGATTCGGATCAAGCAAAGTTTTCCGCAAATTATATTACCCCGATTAGCGATAATATTAGTGGTAGTCGCTGGTACTTAAAAATGGAAAATGAAAATACTGATCTACTTTGCGCAGTGCAATTACGCTTAACAGAATTAGCGCGCAGCCAGAATTCACACTACTTCAATCATGTAGAATCATTTTGGAAATGTGATGCTGAAAAGCAAATAAAACGCAGTACAGGGGAAAACAATGCTGCCAACTAGAGTAAAGTTTGCCTATGCAGTGGTTTTCTGTGTCGCAAGTATTATGATGTTTGCGAGTTATATTTCTGCAAAATATAGTGATAACCGTGCGAATAATGCGTTAACAATCGTTAAAATAGAAAATCGGATTGCACTTGACCTGAACTACTTAAATTTACCCGATGACTTTCTTAAACATTCGGGTAGTAAAGACATGGTGCTTAATTATATTGAGCAGTTAAATAGCCAGTTATCTGCCTCTGATGTGTTTGTTTACTCTATTGAGGGAATTTCAGAATACCCTGCGCGTGCAGATTTGATTGTGAAACAATTGCATACACCACAAAAATCTCTCAGTGTTAGTTTTGTCGTAGACTCCTCAATATTTGAAAAGAATGACATTGTTGTATTGATTTTAGTTTTTGGATTTGCAGGATTGTTTACCTATTTACTCTTTTTGAGTGAGCGCACTAAGATAAAAATTGCGAAACATACCCCTGATGTTGAAAAACATACTCAATTGCAACCAAAACTGATTGTTGACCTTAAAAGTAAAACATTGTCAGCAAATTGCGACAAAGAAAAAACCGTTGCTTTAGCGAATAAGCCGCTGTGTTTTTATTTGGCCCTAGTTGAGTTTTGTGTTGAAAACCCAGACGTCATACTTAATCAAAATAAAGATGTTCCCGAAGAGTTGTTAGCACTGGCTAATAAGTATTTTTACCGGTTAGTAGAACTTGGTCACACCATACGCAAACGACCAAATTTCACGAATAGTTTAGAAAAAACATTAAGTGAAATACGCGCGGCCCTTGATGAGGTTTGGCAGGAACTCCCAGAAATTAAAGACACCTATTATCCACCTAAAGCACATGGGGAAGGGTCTCGCTCTCGTCTACACCATTATGGTTTAAAGGGCATTACGCTAGATGACATTGAAGTCATTGGAAAATAACAACCACAAAGTAGCTTATAAGAAATAAAAAAGGGAAGTGCATGTTACTGACTTCCCTTGCTTTATTTACTTTGCCCCTAATTAGGCGCGTAATCAGCCGCTTTTAGAGGACTGTTTTGTTCGAAGTAACGTTTCAATGCCTGTGCATCGGTATCATCAGTACTAACGAATCCGGCTTTTTTGGTAAGCGTTGGATAACCATCACCGCCTGAGGCATTGTAGCTATTGATACTCATACGGTAGGTTTTAGTCATTTCAATTGGCGCACCATTAATTTTAACATCGGATAGCTGATTGTTTTCGCGTTTAAAACTAAGCTTATGATATTGTAAATACGCACCTGAGTCGGGTGGGAATGATGTCACAACGTCAAGGTAATCAAACAGGTCTTTACCTGTTATATCAATGTACGTAATTCTATTTTTAAACGGGTGTACTTTTAAAATATCTTTGTAGCTTACATCACCTGCGTGAATACTATCTCGGATACCACCGCCACTAATTATGCCAAAGTCAGCTCCGACAGATTGCATTTGTGCTGCAATAATCACGCGAGCTAGGTTTACTTGTTGATAACGCACTTTATTACGATCTCCTTCTAGCTTGCTATCAACTTCACCTATTTTCCCTGCAATTTGGGCTGCGCCTTTTTCTTGGTATACAGCAAGCATGTTTTTGAGTGACTTATCGGGCTCTATATAATCACCTGCTAGCTGTTTTTTACCCTCTTTATTTTCAACATATAAGTTAACAGGAATAAGTGAATAGTTAAGGAGAGTCAATTCGTCACCTTCTAGTTTAAACTCGGCTTTACCAACATATTTACCCCATTCATGGGCTTGCATAATCCATGTCCCATTTTGTTGGTCTGGTTTACAGGCCTTTCCTGGTGCAAAATTAACATCTGCGACATTCTCTTCTGACATACACACAGGTTCTTGAGAGTGGCCGCCTACGATAATATCAATCATACCCTTCGGTAAATTGCGCGCCATTGTCACGTCGCCGGGTGCATTAATACCATAGTTGGCATCGACATAATGGCCCATATGCGTAACAGCAATTGTAATATCGGGATTATATTGCGCCTCTATTTTAGGGGCTAAGCGGGTTGTCACAGTGACCGGATCTTGAAAATCTAGCCCGCCAATGTATTGCGGATTACCAATCTTTGCCGTATCCGTGGTCGTTAAACCAATGACGGCTATTTTAAGGCCATTTTTTTCGAATACTTCATAAGCCTGATAGGCTGTTTTTCCGGTTTCTTTATCAAAAATATTGGCAGATAAGAATGGAAAGTTTGACCACTGTTGTTGTTTATCTAAAACAGCTAATGGGTTATCAAACTCATGGTTTCCAATTGCCATTGCATCATAACCAATTGCAGACATTCCTTTAAAATCTGGTTCAGCGTGCTGTAAGTCAGATTCAGGAATACCAGTATTAATATCGCCACCAGACAATAATAATACGGCGTGTCCATTGTTGACTGCTTCTGCTTTTAATCGATCAATAAGGGTCTTACGAGCAGCCATGCCGTATTCACCTTGTTCATTGTGCCAAAAACGGCCATGGTTATCGTTCGTGTGGAGAAGTGTAAGGTATTGAACACTATCAGTATGATTTGAAGGGCTACTACATGCAGTGAGTGTGACAAGTAGTGAAGATAAAATAAAAAAGCGCATAATATGTTGCCTGATAAAAGCATGAGGTTAATTATGCGCTTAGTTTAAACGACTGAGGTTTAAATTAAATGACTTTTATACGTTTTTATTGCTCATTTGTGTATTTAATTGTCCCGTCGCCGCTAATTGTCTACGTTGTAACTCTTGTTCAGCATAATGGGATTTTTGGTGGTTATTACCAACCATCCAGTTAAGGAAGCTTGCTGGGAGCTTATTGTATGGCTCACCTTGGTGTAAGCCAAAATCGCAGATTGCGGTTTCTTCATTAGCCATAGTGGTGTTCCTATGTGTTCATTGTTGTCGTGTAGATACTAACAAACTCAGTGTATTTGATAAGACGATTTTGCTTTTAAAAGCAATTTTTATATAACTAAAATGAATACGCGATGTAAATAAGTGTAACTAAGTTGTGATTGATTTGATGTGTTTTGTGTAACTGTTTGGTCTGCTATTTTACGACAGCTGTTTTTTGTTTAGTCTCTTGGCAGTTTTATAATAAAAATTATCAGGAATGATTAATAATGAAAAAGCACTTGGTATCTTCATTGTTATTTGCTGCGTGTTTCCAAGCAAATGCAACGGTTGTAGAAATGCAAACCGATCACGGCACTATTACTATCAACTTATATGATCAACAAACACCGGTAACAGTTGAAAACTTCTTAAGCTACGTTGGCGATGGCGCGTATGATGGCAGTGTTATTCATCGCTCTGTAGATAACTTTGTTTTGCAAGGCGGTGGCTTTAGTTATGATACTGATTTTAAAGAGATTGAAACGAAGCCTGCAATAAAAAACGAACCTGAGTTATCAAATGTGAAAGGCACAATAGCGATGGCCAAACAAGGCGGCAATGCGAATAGTGCAACAAGCCAATGGTTTTTTAACTTAAAAGATAACAGCGCGAATTTAGACGTACAAAATGGTGGTTTTACTGTGTTCGGTGAAATTACAGCAGATAGCCAACAGGCAATTGATGCAATTACGTCTTTGGTCCATTGTGGTGAAATTCCCGTTGTAGGCCTTAATAAAGATCAGTGTCCTGATACGACATCGGGTTTTAATGCTGAGGACTTAGTGACGATTAACAGTGTTATTATCGTAAATGACGACCCTAACTCATCTGCATCGCTGCAACCTAAAGAAAACACCTTAATTGACAATGTTGATTCTGGGGATGGGACCAGTGGCGGAAGTTCAGGGAGCATGGCATGGCTACTATCTCTTCTTGCCTTTGCAGGCGTGAGTCGCTTTAAAAAATAAACACCTATTTCGGTAAGGCGTTTAATTCGCCTTACCGAGTATGGACGCTAAAAAACGCGAGTTAAAATGACCACCCACATAGATAGCATTACTAAACTGCTAATAACAAAACTGTAATAACGCACTTTTAACGTATTTGATGTTAAATGAATATAACTGTGCACAACACGCAGCAAAACATAACCCCACGCTAATGCCACAAACATATAACCTACCGCATTTAACTGTAAGGCTGTTAAACAGGCAATAAAGAACAACACAGGCATTTCGAATTGATTAATAAAATTTCGATCTGCGACACGTACATCTGAGCCGGCTTTTTCGAGCTCCATGGTAAGAAAATCTTTCATTTCAATTGTTTTTTGCTTTGCAGCACGAAAACGGCGTTTACCCATTATGAACATAATAATGAACGTAAGTAAGACCTGTGTGAACATTGCTACAATTAGCCACTTTTCCATAGTTCATCCTTTGTTATAGTTATAGTTGTAAAGTTTAAGTCGTTAGTCCTGCTTTTTTCACAATGTGTTACAAACTTTTAGGGTTGTTACGCTAAAAAGCATTGAATTGCGACCTATGAAAACTCATGATAAATAATAATTAATGTAATATCTAATGGATACAATAAAATGACAAAAATAATAGGGCTTAGTGCGATTGCATTTGCAGTATTAGCAGGCTGTTCTTCTACTTCTACACCACCGAGTGTTAATACCAGCCTGATCCCAGACTCGTTGGTTGTTAGCCCAAACGATAGCCGTGAATACAAAACACTTAAATTAGACAACGAAATAGATGTTATTTTAATTTCAGATCCCAGTGTTGAAAAATCAGCGGCAGCCTTAAGTGTGGGTGTTGGTCTTTTGCATGACCCTATGTCACAACAGGGGATGGCACATTATTTAGAGCACATGCTATTTTTAGGAACCGATCGTTACCCGGATACTAAAGGGTACAGTGACTTTATGACTAAAAACGGTGGGGCACATAATGCTTATACGTGGTTAGATATTACCAACTACATGTTTAAAGTGAATAATGATGCATACGATGAAGCATTAGACCGTTTTGCAGATTTCTTTAAATCACCCAAGCTATATCCTGAGTACACCGATAAAGAAAAAAATGCAGTAAATGCGGAATGGTCAATGCGCCGCGAAATGGATTTTTTTGGGCAATTTAAGTTAGCGCGTAAAATGATGGGTTCACACCCAGCTAATCGTTTCTTAATCGGAAACCTTGAAACTTTAGGGGATAAAGAAGGCAGTAACTTACATCAGCAAACAGTTGAGTTTTATAATAAGTACTACTCATCTAACATCATGAAAGTTGCAATGATTTCTAATCGTCCGCTTGCAGAAATGGAAGCTAAAGCTAAGCAATATTTTGCAGACATTGAAAACAAAAATATCGAGAAACCCACTGTCACAGCTAAGTTAGACTTTGACCAAGCCGGTGGCAAACGCGTTTATTACTCGCCAAATGAAGATGTTAAGCAACTTCAGTTAGAGTTTACGATTGCTGATAACAGTAATCAGTTTGCCGTTAAGCCAAACCGTTTTGTTTCTTACCTGCTGAGTAATGAAATGCAAGGTAGCCCCGCTCAAATTCTACGAGATAAAGGTTGGGTTTCTCAATTAACAGCGTCTGCTGCTCCGACACAATATGGTAACTATGGCAGTCTAACTGTGAACGTTGAGCTGACAGATGCAGGCATGCAAAACCGCGAGGAAATTGTCGCTACCATCATGCAATACATTGCATTGATAAAAGAGCAGGGTGTTGATAGTAAATACTTTAATGAGATCCGCACTTCTTTAAACAATGAATTTCAGTTTTTAGAAAAAGGCGATGAGTTTGGTTATGTGAGTAATCTAACTGATAGCATGCAAAAGTTCCCTGTTAATAATGCAATTAATGCACCTTATTACTACGCTCAATTTGATGCTGAAGCCGTGCAGAATGTGCTGTCTCAACTCAATGAAGATACTTTGCGTATTTGGTATATATCTAAGCAAGAAGAAACAGACTCACAGTTACACTTCTATGATGGTAAATACCGTATTGAAGATATTAGTGAAGATGAAATTAAACGTTGGAGTCAACCAAGTGAATTTGCACTTGCCTTACCAACCGTCAATCGCTTATTACCCGAAAGTTTTGCTATTAAAACGGGTGAATTTAAGCAGCAAGATCATCCTAAACTCGTGTTTGATAAGCAAGGCGTAAAAGTATGGCGTCAAGCAAGTCAGCAATTTGCTGAGCAACCTAAAGGCTTAGTCGAAGTTTATATCAATACACCCGATGCATTAGTTGACGCAAAATCACAGGTTCTCTACTCAATTTGGGCTGATGTCTATAATTTACAACAAAGTAAACTAAGTACTGAAGCTGCTGTTGCGGGGATGAGCCTTGGCTTACAGCCAAGTAATGGATTGATTTTATCACTCAGTGGCTTTACCGATAAGCAAGACGTTTTACTTGCACAAGCGTTAGAAAATCTGCAATTAGACGTGTCTCAAGAAGGGTTTGCACAAGCGATTGACCGCTTTAAGCGCGATTTATTAAACCAGCAAAAGCAATTTCCGTTTTATCAAGCTTTTGGTGAGTATTCTAAATTAATTCGCAGTGGTAAGTTTGATACTGAGACATTAATTGCCGCAGCAGATGAACTCACTTTGGCTGACTTTGAAAGTATTAAACAATCAACCCTAGCAGCTAATGACTTACGTGTATTCTCATTCGGTAATTATAATCAAAAAGATGTTGAGTCAATTGCAAATAAATTGATAGCCATTTTACCAAAGGGTCATAAAACGACGGAGTTTGCGCGCAGCAAAGCGTGGTTACCACAAGAAGGTGAGCGCATAGTATTACAAAAAGACATTGATGTAGCTGATGTTGCGATCATCGATATGGTCGTTCATCCTACGCCGGGTTATAAACAAAAAGCACAAGCACAAGTGTTGCAAAACCACTTCAGAACCGTTGCTTTTGATAAACTGCGCACCGAAGAGCAATTAGCTTATGCGGTGGGTGCATTGGCTCGACCTATTGAAGATTACTCTGCGCTTGGTTTGTACATTCAAACACCTGTTAAAGGGCCAAAAGAGATGCAAACGCGTTTTGATGAGTTTAAAAAACAATACGCGGTAGAGCTTGATAGCATGACAGAAGAGACATTTGCTCAGCTTAAAAATGCCACCCTCGTGTCGCTAAAAGAGCAACCAAAGAATCTCAGTGATGAAATGTCGCCACTTATTAACGATTGGTACCGTGAAAACTTTGACTTTGATTCGAAAGAGCAGTTAATTGCTGAAGTTGAAAAAGTGACGTTGGCTGACTTGAAAGACTATTACAAGCAAACCATGTTAAATGATAAGGCGCCGCGTTTAAGCGTGCAAATGCGTGGTAGTAAGTTTGCAGACAAACCATTCGCCGACTTCGAAAATCAAACTAAAGTGACTAATCTAGAAACCTATTACAAAGGAATTAAATTTCAAAAGTAAGTTTTCTGGTTGTCATTACAAAAGCCCAAGCATTTGCTTGGGCTTTGTAATTTTAGGCAACGAGTAAGAACCCGATAAAGGCTGCCGTTGCTGCTATAAGGGTATACGGTAATTGTGTGACAGCATGGCTGACTAAATCGCAACCCGAGCCTTGTGCTGCTAGTACAGTGGAGTCAGAGTAAAAACATGCTTGGCTACCAAATGACGAAGCCGACAGTAATGCCCCAATCACCAATGGAATATTGGCGTCAATTGCGTATGCTAATGGCATAACTATAGGGATTGTCACTGCAAATATTCCCCAGCTAGATCCCGTGGCAAAGGCAAGTACAGCCATTGCTAAAAAGACCACCGCAGGTAGATATTGTGCTGTCATATAGGGGCTTAAAGTATTTATCACATACTGTGGAAGCATAAGCTGATCACAAACATCTTTAAATATAAATGCCGCCACGACTGTGCCGATAGCTGGGATCATGCTTTTAAAACCATCAAGCATTCGCTCAATAAGCTCCCCTAATGACATAAGTTTTTGCAACATATAAAACGGTAGTACCACAGCAAACGTTGCCAGTAACCCTTTGAATACATCGATATCAAAGTACACGGTAAAAGCAACTAGCAAGATGATAGGGACCAAGAAATTATACAATTTGCCGTTAGTAGCCGCTGTTTCGAAGTTTTCTTCAGCTGCCTTTACCGCGTATTCATCCGCAGTATGAACGTCGTTATATTGGTTGTTCGACACGGCTATTTCGTTGTGCATGGCACGACGTTGTGCTTTTTTCATTGGCCCAAATGCAGGGATCACATTTAAGCTAACGAGCAATACGACAATAACGGCAAACCAAGCGTAAAACATATACGGAATCGCTTGGATATACACGGCAATGCCTTGACCTTCAGCGGCCACATTGTTGTCGACTAGAAGCCCACCAAAAAACACGGCCCATGTTGATAATGGCACAAGTACGCAGATAGGGGCTGCTGTCGAGTCAACGACATACGCGAGCATTTCACGGCTGATTTTAAATTTATCAGTGATGCGTTTCATTGTCTCGCCAACAGTCAGCGCATTTAGGTAATCATCAATAAATATAATTACACCCAAAGCAAACGTCATAAGTAAAGAAGAGCGTTGCCCTCTTGCAAACTTAAGTGCTAACTCGGCAAAGGCAGTTGCCCCTCCGGTCCTGACTAACAAAGCGATTAATGCACCAAAGCCACCACAGACTAAAATAAGCCAAGCGATAGTTTCATCTTGCATCACCTTAAGAGAAATATCAGCAAAGTTTGCTAATATAGCAGTAGGTCCCAACATGGCTAAACCAAAGAGGGCACCTATAAGTAAAGATAAAATAGGGCGGCGTAAAAATACGGCCAAAACCACCACCAATATTGGCGGTAGTAAACTTAACGCAGAAGGTTCTTGCATTATAATTTTCACACAGTTAAGCAAAAGTCTTTTGCTTACATAAATCAAAAGTTGTTTTTTCAACTCATGTCACTGCTTTACGCGAACACACTTTAAGGCCGCTTTACGGTAAGTGCCTGCGTTGGCTGGCGCCAGACAGTATAGAGGATATACTGCTATTGTTTTGCCCAAAACATCGCGTGAAAAATAATCCTGAATTTTAATTTAGTCAATAAGAATTTTTATCTTATCTTAATTAATTTAAGCAGTGTATTCATGTTAGGCTTAAGTAAAATTTTACGAAGGGTTTTTATGGCTTTTTCAGATACATACAGGTTAAGTAGTCATGCTGTGATCACGAATGATCAGGGCCAAGTATTATTACTTAAAGCAGACTATGGGCAAAAAAGTTGGGGATTACCGGGCGGTGCCTTAGACCAAGGTGAAACAATACATCAGGCTTTAGTGCGTGAATGTAAAGAAGAGCTCAACTGCGACATTCAAATTGGCTATCTGAGTGGGGTTTATTACCACACAGCATTTAACTCTCACGCATTTATATTTCGTGCCTATTTACCTGAAAATGCGGAAATTATGCTCAGTAGTGAACACACAGAATATGATTATTTTGATATAGACGCATTGTCGACCGCTCAGAAAAAGCGTGTTCTGGATTGTTTAAATTTTACATCAGATGTAGTCAGTAAAGTATTTTAAGGGAACTTAAATGTTTGATATCCATTTACGTGCTGGGCAACCGGGTGACGAGCAATTTATTCTCAGTCTTTTAAATCAACCCTCTTTTATCAAATACATCGGTGATAAGCAGATTAAAACGTTGGCACAAGCACAGCATTATATTCAACAGACCTTTATTAACAGCCACCAGCAGTTCGGTTTTGGCAGTTATGTTGTTTGTTTAGCGGATGGCACAGCGATAGGAATGGTGGGCTTGTTTCAGCGTGACGCACTGGCTATTCCAGATTTAGGGTTTGCTTTGTTAGCAGAGTATGAAGGGCAGGGAATTACCACCCGTGCGGCTGGTTTATTGTTAGCAAAAACGCACGTTAAGGCACTTGGAGTATTGGTTGCAATTACGTCACAAACAAATAGTGCATCGCAAAAAGTACTACAAAAACTCGGATTTGAGCAGGTGGGTGATGTCATTATTAATGACGATCACCAACCACTCACTTTACTTTTAAAGAGTAAGCTTTGAGAGTTCATTGCCTACTTGTTGATTCACTTTAAGCCACGTCGTCTCAAGTGTTGCAACGAGCCCTTCATAATCATTATCGTGTAAAGGTGTTAGCTCGTTAAAGTAGTTAACAGCCTTTATTTTTCGACCAGTCTCTGGTGTTGTGTAATATAAACGCCAAAGACCTGCGATATTTGCGTTACCTTTTTCGTCGCCATTAAAGTGATGAAGTTCGTATTCAAGCTCGTAGTAACGTTGTTGATCGACATCGGTAATAACCGGTAATCCTTTTATTACCATCCAGTTTGTCAGCTGTGTGTATAGTTGCTGATGCGCACTGGCTGTCAGCATTAAGTCAGGCGATTCACTCCACAGGTGATAATTTGCTGCGTTAACACGGTTATTATCGAGAACCATTGCAATACCGCGATTATTCAGTGCGCCTCGCAATTGAACAGTATTAACTCTTAGCTGAACGTGTGTATTGTCACTCGAACGCTTCATAGCCACGATTGGCTGCGAAAACTGATAATACTCGATTGTTGAGAATGACGTTTGGCTACAACCAACTAACAGTAATGCTGCGCCTAAACTAAATAAAGCGAGATGTTTATTGTTCATTATTGTTTCCTCGGAGTGGGATCAGCTGGGAGTTCTTTATCAAAAATCAGCATGTTAGGCTGTTGATTCAAACCTCGGGTAAGTGGCTGTAGCTCTTCACTTAAGCGCTTAAATTCTGACAAGGTTGTTTGTAATTGCTGGTGGAATGTTGAGCCTTGCTCATAACTTGCCATTGTTTTTTCGAACTGTTTCATGGTTTTATCAAATTGCTGCATGCTCTTGGTCATTTCAGCAAAGTTTCGATTAATATCACCGGGTAAATCTTGGGTATCTTGTTTATTAAGAAGATCCCGCATGTCATGAGCGAGCGCTTGGTATTCTGAAAAGGTCTCTTGCATTTGCGCTAAACTGTCTTCAATTTTTAAATTATTCACTTTATTAAGCACATCAGACACTTGGTCTGCAAGCACCGTGATACCACTCGATACACTCGGGAAAACAGTATACTCAGCAATCGTTGTGAGTTCTGCAGGCTTCGCGTTGTCGTAAATATCAAGATCAACGTACACCGCACCCGTTAGTAAGTTACCTGGTTTTAAGGAAGCGCGCAGACCATTTTTAATCCAGCCGTTGAGGCTTGAATGCCAAAACTCTCGTGCCGCTGCACTGTCATGATAAAGCCGCCCGTATTCAATTTTTATGAGCGCAGGAACGGCTGTGTTATCGGTTCGAAAGTGGGCAGGTTTACCGTTTATAATGACACTGGCGGGTGCCTCAACCACACTGCCTATTCGCATTCCTCTGTATTCAACGGGAGCGCCGGCTCTCAGGCCTCGAATTGATTGCTCAAAGTCTATTAAGTAGTAATCAAAATCATAAAAACGCTCTTCTAAAGCGGCTTTATAGCTATCACTTAACGAGAAGCTATGCCCATTGCTGGCTACTTCACCGGGGGCTTGCTGCTCTGGTCTACCGACAGAGATACCGCCTTTAAGCAGTTTACTTAAAGAGCCGGTGTTAACATTTATACCATCGGCAGAAAGATCAATTTCAATGCCTGAGTTAACCCAAAAAATGGAGTTGAGTGTTATTAAGTTCTGGTACGGTTCGTTAATAAAAATACCGTATTTCATTGCCTGATTTTTCCAGTCAAATGTGGCTGTTTCTATTTGACCTATTTTATAATCTTTAAAATAGATGCCCGTACTCACATCAAGCACTTCAGCGTTGTAGCTCAGTAAAGTAAAACGTCCGCCTTTGACATCTTTGCCAATTAATGCCGGTTCTTCTTGTAACTCAAATTTTTCAGTGAGTTTTTTACTTTCGCCAGGAGAGAATTCTAAGTAAACGCCAGAAAGTAGCGTGCTCATGCCGCTGATACCTGTATCATCAATGCGCGGCTTTACAACCCAAATTTTGGCATCTTCGGTGAGTAAGTCTTCGTAATGTTTATCTATTTGAGCGCGAGCAATAACACTGTTTTGTTTGTCGGAGAGTCTAACATGATCGATTTGACCTATTTTTACACTGCGAACTTTAATCTCTGTTTTACCAGCTACAATCCCCTCCGCATGGGGCATTTTAATAAAGACGGTTGTCCCTTTATTTACTTGATATTGATATAACATCCATGCACCAATTAGCAAGGCAATAACGGGAATGATCCAAATTGCCGATATATTGGGCGCTGTTTTTATTTTAGCGGTTTCGCTCATACCAAGGTCTCTTGTTTCGCTGTTTTTAAGTTTTCAGGGTTATCCCACAATAGTCGTGGATCAAATGCATGGGCTGCTAACATTTGGCAGATCACCATGGTTGTAAAAAAGACGGTGCCGATACCGGGTGTCACTGACATTAAGTTTCCTAGTTGTACTAAGGCTACTAAAATAGCGACAACAAATACATCTATCATTGACCATTTACCAATAAACTCAGTTAATTGATAAATTCGAGTGTAACTTTTTGTTTGCCTATTCGCTGGCCGTGCCACCATAAAACATAAAAAACTCATTACCAATGCTTTAGCCAAAGGCACGACTACACTGGCTAAAAATATAATCATTGCAATAGGGTAGGAGCCACTGTTCCATAAAATCATCACACCGCCAATTAATGTCGACGGGGTTTCATCACCTAGGCTCGTTGTGTACATAATGGGAAAAATATTGGCAGGAATATAACACGCGATAGACGTTATTAACCAAGCTGCCGCTTTTTGAACACTATACGGGTTACGAGTGAAGGTTTTAGATTCACAACGCACGCAAATATCGGTGTCTCCTAACTGGCCACAAACATGGCATGCACGCAAGCCTTGATCGATGGCCCTAGTGTTAGGCTTTGTTTGTTCGATGTAAACTGGGGGTTTGATTTGTTGCCATAAAGCGTGCTTGTTGAGCTTTGCTATCGCGCTTACATAGCAGATAACAAAGGCGGCATACGAGTAAAAGCTGACACCAAATTCAATATCAGCCATCGACATTATTTTAACCATACTGACCATGACACCAATTAAGAAAATTTCGGACATGATCCAAGGTTCTAAAGCAAAGGTAATTTTTAACAGTCGTTTACCCCATAAATAGGGCAATGCCTTTAGTAACCCTAAGTGAAGAGGAATAATCAGTAAAAGTAAAAACATCGGTAAGCCGATGATGCTTACATCGATAAAGAGGCCTAGAAAGTCACTGTCGTAATTAAATAATATTCGCGCAGCATCAGGCAGCGTAATTGTTTGCGTTATGCCACTGCTGGTAAATGATAAGAATGGGTAAAACATACTGCTTAATAGCATCACAATGGCGCTTAAGCTCAGTGCAACAATGTGGCTATCTTGATTTGCTTGTGAAGATAACAGCTTTGTATTGCAATGCGGGCAGACTGCTAATTGTTTTGCTTTAAGGTCTGGGATCTCAATGACATGATCACAACTTGGGCATGCTGTTTGCAAACTAAGGGTCTCTTAAACAAGAACTTAATTAATTCTGCATCAATTAAGGCTTAAATACAAATGCAGAATTGTTTTAAATAAGTTAATATATGTACAGATCTTGAGTGTATTTTATGCAATATGTTGTTTAAGGTGAGCGGTGAAGCAATTACTTTTCTTTTTAATGCTGTGTATTAATTTTAAAGCTTACTGCTTATCTTCTCAGCATACTGAGAAGGCGCTCGTGATTGCTGCAAGTGCCTATCTACCTCCTTATATGATGGAGCGTACCAACAGCGGTATTCAATTAGAAATAGTCAAAGCGGCACTTAAATCACAGGGCATCACTCAGCTTGATATCCACTACATGTCGAATAAGCGTATAGAGCAGCAGCTTATTCAAGGCAAAATAGACATCGCCCTAAATTTTCCTGCCACGGTACATGCTGACGTATATAAAAGTGAGGCATTGCTTTATTATCAAAATGTTGCGATTAGTCTAGCTGCCAGCGAGTTTACAATTAATAGCGTGTACGACCTTGCAGGTAAAAGTGTGTTGGCTTTTCAAAATGCGACAAACTTTATCGAACCGCCCTTTAAATCAATTACTCATATTTTACGCTCTTACGACGAAGTGATAAACCAAGAGGCACAGGTTGATCATTTAATGAAAGGCTGGGTCGATGTCATTATTCTAGAGCGTCGTGTGTTCTTATATTATCTAGAAAAATACAAGCAATCAGCCAAGCATCTTCCTTTTGTGGTCCACCCTATTTTCCAACGTGCGCCAAGACCCGCTTTTTTCAATAATAAGGCACTTAAAGAGACCTTTAATATTGGCCTTGGAAAAATAATTGATTCAGGCGAATATCAAGCGATTATTCGCCTTGATGGTACTGAGTACGCAAAGCTCAGCACCGATAAGTTAAGCAAATAAAGCGACAGTTTGGCGACTGAGTGCGATAAGCTTGCCATCTTCACGCCAAATGCAGCCATCTTCTAAGCCATAACCCCCTTTACTGTGATGGGTGATTGCTTCATACCCAACCCATGCATCAGGTGCAACTTCGGGCTCATCTAAAAATTCAATGTACCATGACATACTACTGGCAGGTGCAGGTTGCTTGAACATTTGTAATAATGTCGGCGGCCAGGCATCTGTTAGCGCAATAATATGTGCCTCAGCCATTTGCGAAGGCCCCTGTTTAAACTTCATCCAGCCACCAAGGTGTGAGGTATCGGCAGCAGAAAATGGCATATTACCATCTTGCAAACACAGCGATACGTGTTGGAAAAACGCAGGCATCATTCCTTCTTTATAAGGGAGGATGAATCGCTCATCTACCGGTTTGAGTTGCATTATTTTACTCACATCAACGCGTACCGCTGATTCTCGATTGGCTCCAAAGCAGGCTTGGGTTATCACGCATACGTCACCATTTTGAATGACTTTGGCAAGTACTTGTGCGCTGTTTTTACCTTCGCGCAATACCTCAACATCAATGGAAAAATCAGTATCAGCCAATAATGGCCCTACAAAGTTGGTGCTCAGTGATAATAAACGACGCGAGCCATCAATATGCTGACGCATAGCTTGATATAATAAAGCGGCCGATAACCCCCCAAACGCGGTACGACCCTGACACCAGTTTTCGGGGAATTGCATGACTTTGGTTTTATCTTTACCAAGCTCACTGGCTTTAGCGAGTAATTGTTCAAAATGCATAAATATCCTTAACATTTATTATTATGTCGTTGGTTATAGCACAGTAAAAGTCATCAGACCAGTTTGTTTGGCACGCCGTTTGGCTTAGAAACCGGCGGTTTTTGCGGAAAAAGTATGCATTTAGAAAATATTTCAAAAAAAAGTAAATTTTTTTCATTTTTATAGTTGAATTCAGTTTGCTGCACCCCTATTTACTAGTCATCGAACGTTTTAACGAATTTTGAAGTTGGAGAAGATTCATGGGTAGAATTATTGGAATCGATTTAGGTACTACTAACTCTTGTGTAGCAGTACTAGACGGTGATAAAGCACGCGTAATTGAAAACGCGGAAGGCGATCGCACAACACCATCGATCATTGCATACACGCAAGACGGTGAAACATTAGTTGGTCAACCTGCAAAACGCCAAGCAGTAACAAACCCAACTAACACATTATTTGCTATCAAGCGTCTAATTGGTCGTCGCTTTGAAGATGAAGAAGTGCAACGCGATATCGGCATCATGCCTTTTAAAATTGTAAAGGCTGATAACGGTGACGCATGGGTTGAAGCACGCGGTGAAAAACGTGCTGCACCACAAATCTCTGCTGAAGTACTGAAGAAAATGAAGAAAACAGCAGAAGACTTCTTAGGCGAAGCGGTTACTGAAGCGGTAATCACTGTACCTGCTTACTTCAATGACTCACAACGTCAAGCAACGAAAGATGCGGGTCGTATCGCAGGTCTTGAAGTAAAACGTATCATCAATGAGCCAACAGCCGCTGCACTTGCATACGGTATGGACAAAAACAAAGGTGAAAACGTTGTTGCAGTTTACGACTTAGGTGGCGGTACTTTCGATATCTCAATCATCGAGATTGACGAAGTTGAAGGCGAGCACACATTTGAAGTACTTGCGACTAATGGTGACACACACCTAGGTGGTGAAGACTTTGATAACCGTGTAATCAACTACTTGGTTGAAGAGTTCAAGAAAGATCAAGGCATTGACCTTAAAAATGATCCTCTTGCAATGCAACGTGTTAAAGAAGCAGCTGAAAAAGCGAAGATTGAACTTTCTTCTGCACAGCAAACAGAAGTTAACTTACCGTATGTGACTGCTGACGCATCAGGTCCTAAGCACATGAACGTGAAAGTAACACGTGCAAAACTTGAGTCACTGGTTGAAGACTTAGTTACTAAGTCAATCGAGCCACTTAAGCGTGCACTTGCTGATGCTGATTTATCAGTTAGCGACATTAATGACATCATCCTTGTTGGTGGTCAAACACGTATGCCACTAGTGCAAAAAACGGTTGCTGAGTTCTTTGGTAAAGAACCACGTAAAGACGTTAACCCCGATGAAGCGGTTGCAGTAGGTGCAGCGATTCAAGGTGGCGTACTTGCAGGTGACGTAAAAGACGTACTACTTCTTGACGTATCTCCGTTATCACTTGGTATCGAGACGATGGGCCAAGTAATGACGGCGTTAATTGAGAAAAACACGACGATTCCTACTAAGAAATCACAAGTGTTCTCAACAGCGGAAGATAATCAGTCTGCAGTAACGATTCACGTGTTACAAGGTGAGCGTAAGCGTGCTAGCGATAACAAATCACTAGGTCAATTTAACCTAGAAGGTATTCGTCCAGCGCAACGTGGTACACCACAAATTGAAGTTACTTTCGATGTTGATGCTGACGGTATCTTACACGTATCTGCGAAAGACAAAGATACAGGCAAAGAGCAGAAGATCACTATCCAAGCTTCTTCAGGTCTAAGCGATGAAGAAGTTGAAAAAATGGTACGTGATGCAGAAGCTCACGCTGAAGAAGACAAGAAATTCGAAGAGCTAGTCGCGACTCGTAACCAAGCTGATGCAATGGTTCACGGTACACGTAAGCAAATCGAAGAAGCAGGCGATGCATTACCTGCAGAAGATAAAGAAGCAATCGAAGCTGCAGTTTCAGAACTTGAAGCGGCGATTAAGAGTGACAAGAAAGAAGAGATCGAAGCGAAGACGCAAGCGCTTGCTGAAAAGTCACAAAAGCTTATGGAAATTGCACAAGCTAAAGCACAACAACAAGGTGGTGCTGACGCAGGTGCACAACAATCTTCTGCTAAGCAAGACGACGATGTTGTTGATGCAGAGTTCGAAGAAGTGAAAGACGACAAGTAATTGTTCGTACCGCTTCTGCCTAGCTTAAAAGAGGCTGCTTTATTAGGCCAATTAAGTTAGGATGAATGATTGAGGCGCGCCGGCGATTTCGCTTGACGCGCCTTTTGCATGTATATGGATGGTAAAGCGATACCCTTTATCGGTTTACTTTCATGCAGTGAAAACTGCAGTAAAAAGAGTAGTGTGATAGATATGTCAAAAAGCGATTATTATGAAGTTCTCGGCGTTAGCAAAGATGCCAGCGAACGAGACATCAAAAAAGCGTATAAGCGCTTAGCGATGAAATATCATCCAGACCGTACAGCAGGCGATAAAGAACTTGAAACGAAATTCAAGGAAGTAAAAGAAGCCTACGAAGTACTTACTGATGACCAAAAACGTCAAATGTATGACCAATATGGTCATGCTGCCTTTGAACAAGGTGGTGGCGGTCATGGCGGTGGCTTTGGTGGTGGTCACGGTGACTTTGGTGATATTTTTGGTGATGTGTTTGGTGATATTTTCGGTGGCGGTGGTCGTCGTCAATCTCGCCAACAGCGCGGTGCTGATTTACGTTACAACATGGACTTAAGCCTTGAAGAAGCTGTTCGTGGTAAAGATGTAGAAATTAAAGTACCGACATGGGTAAGTTGTAAACCTTGTGATGGTAGTGGCGCAAAAGCCGGCTCTAAACCAAAAACATGTACAACGTGTCATGGTGCAGGCCAAGTGCAAATGCGCCAAGGTTTTTTTGCTGTGCAGCAAACATGTCCTACCTGTCAGGGTACTGGTCAGATTATTTCTGATCCCTGTGATAGCTGTCATGGTCAAGGCCGCGTCGAAAAGACTAAAACATTATCAGTTAAAATCCCAGCGGGTGTAGATACGGGTGACCGTATTCGTCTTTCAGGTGAAGGTGAAGCGGGGATGCATGGTGCCCCTGCGGGTGATTTATATGTTCAAGTCTCTGTTCGTGAACACCCAATTTTCCAACGTGATGGCAATAACCTGTATTGTGAAGTACCAATTGGTTTCACAACGGCAGCATTAGGTGGTGAAATTGAAGTGCCGACGTTAGACGGTCGTGCCAAACTGAAGATCCCAGCAGAAAGCCAAACGGGTAAAATGTTCCGTATGCGTGGTAAAGGCGTTAAGTCTGTACGCAGTGGTGCTCAAGGTGACTTAATCTGTAAAGTCGTGATAGAAACGCCTGTTAATCTTAATGAACGTCAGCGTGAACTGCTTGAAGAACTTGAGCAAAGCATGGGTAAAGATGGTTCTAAAAATCGCCCAAAAGAAAAAGGTTTCTTTGACGGTGTGAAGAAATTCTTCGATGATTTAACTAAGTAATTTTAGTTAGCTGAATATAAAAATGGCGCTTATTTTTAAGCGCCTTTTTTATGCTTGTTTTAGTGATCTAAGAACAAATAGTTTTGCCAGCTTTTCATTCTGATTAACACTTTTCGCATAACAGAAACATGCTCAAAATGTTCTGAATACACGGCCACTTCGGTACTTGTGCCTTGTGGGAGATGATATTCACTCATATCGTCGGTAATTTTCAGTGTCACGATTGCCCGCCCTTCACGTGCAAAAAACTCACTGCCCATTAGCGTACCTTGTGCTTGAACTTGTCCTTCACCTATTGCTGGTAGTACATCAACGACTTCGCCAGCAAAGGTTTTGCCGGGAATGGCTTTAAAAATAAAGTCAGCTTTATAGCCAGGCTCTAATCTAAGTAATGAATTTTGTCTAAATGCGGCCACGTAACGAGTGTCTTCTTTGTGTACAAAGGTCATCACTGGGCGCAATGGCATAGGGACGGCAATCATCCCTGGGCGAAGAGTTAATTGGGTAACGTAACCGTCTGTCGGTGCATAAACACGAGTGCTATCAAGGTTAAACTGTGCTTGTTCTAAATGGGCCCTAGCTGCGGCTATTTTGGTTTGTTCACCATTAATTTCTGATTCGTACGCAAGCTTCTGACGTAACTCTTGTGCTTGTGACGCTTCGTAGTTTGCTTTCGCTGCGAGGTAGACTCCTAGTTTATTATCAACTTGGCCTTTTGAATAGGCACCGCTCTTTGCCCCTTTTTCATAGCGTTCGTATTCTTTTTTACTTCGCTCGAACTCTGCTTTACTCATAAGAGTACTTGCTTGTGCTGACTTATATGCGGCTTCTAACCCTAAGACTGATTGCGTCGCATCTTGCAATCCAGCCATTGCCTCATTTAGTTTAGCTTTATATAAGGTGTCATCTAAGCGAAAGAGTAAATCCCCTTTTTTAACCGGCTGATTTGCATTTACCGCAACCTCTTCAACAGTGCCTCTAACGTTTGGAACAATGGGGGTGGTTACATAGACACTGCTTGCCATGTTCGAGTGTGGATGATTGTAATTCATCAATAAAATGAGTGTGCCAATTAAAACGACACCGCCGAGTACAGCGGTTGGCACTGTCCATTTATTTAGGGGGATCTTGAATACTTTAAATATGCCAATACATAGTGCGGTATAAGATAGTATTAATAGTAAATCCATATTTTACTTCTCTTTATTATTCGATTGGGCGTTTATTTGTGCCTGTAATGCAGCGACAGTCGCTGACAAGCTAGCTACTTTTTCGGCAAGTTCTTCTTGTTCTTTTTGAATTTGGTTAAACCCCCAGCCTCTGTCGTCGCGCCATAAGGTTGCCCACACCCACAGCAAAGGCCATAACACATGTAGTGTAAACAAGCTGACCCAGCCAGCATAATGAATGGCATCTTGATGAGGGTGATTACGTTTTTTGGCAATCTCGTAGGGAATATCGTGGATGGCTATTACGCCATAAAATATTACTACAGTAACAAACACCAGCATAACTAGTGCAAAGTAGTCTAAAAACATGTACTTTCCTTCGTTCTTTCGTTAGTAGAATTTAATAATACGTTAAATTTTATTTTTTCCTAGTTTCTATTTTTATACAAAACATTAGTTTAGCACCACATAGTAGTCTGTATCGGCAAGACACCGACACAGAGTCACATCCTCTGAGAATGCAGTTTTTTGAATTTTTCCTTTATCAAGCCCTAGGGTATGACACTTATTTTGACAGGCAATATACGCATTCCAAGCTGTGTATTCGTTGCAGATAAAGTTTATGGTGCTTAGTAATGTAACGATAACTATGCACTGCTTTATAAGATAGAAGCAGGTGTGTTTCGACATGATACTGACCTTGCTTGGTGCTCATACCTTTAGTGTAGCGTATGCAGGAATTTTTATTGGTCATTAAAGAACGGTTTTTAATGTGTTTGCTTCTTTCTCTATAACAAACAGTTATGATACTTTTTAATGAAACAGCATTGGTTTTTTAAGGATTAATAGATGACACCTGCAATTAACTTACTCAAAAAAAAGGGAATTAAGTTTAATGTTCTTAGCTACGACCATGACCCCAATAACACACAATACGGTCTTGAAGCGGTTGAAAAGTTAGGCTTACCGGCAGAGCAAGTATTTAAAACGTTGGTACTTGAAGATAACGACAATCATCTGCTTGTTGCGGTGTTGCCAGTTATGCAGCAAGTAAACCTTAAAATGTTAGCCAAAGCGGCCGGTGTAAAAAGGGTGCAGATGGCTGCTCAGCAAAAAGTTGAAAATAGTACAGGTTATATTTTTGGAGGAGTAAGCCCGCTTGGTCAGAAAAAGCGACTTGCTACGTTTATCCACCATTGTGCATCAAACTGTGAGCTTATGTACGTGTCTGCAGGAAAACGTGGTTTAGAGGTTTCGATTTCTGTTCACGACCTCAGTCGCTTAACAGGGGCTAAGTTGGTTGATTTTTGAACATGTCTGTTGTTTTTTCTCTATTTTAGGTATTTTTTATTTGATATAGAGTGCATTCTGTATAAGCTTAATTTGCCTTATTAATGTTAATAACGGTTTATCTAAAAGGATTCAGGATATGAAAAAATTAATTGCTATTTCTGCACTTTCACTACTTCCACTTTCAACTGCAATGGCCGACCAAGATATTGGTTGTGGTTTCGGTTCAATGTTATTTGCAGGTAAAGACGGTAAAGTTGTTAAAGTACTTGGTGCAACAACAAATGGTATTTCTGGTAACCAAACATTCGGTATTACATTTGGTACGCTAGGCTGTGATGGCACAGGCACAGTAACTGCATCAACGAAAGTTGCAACGTTTATTGATGGCAATATGGAACAACTTGCACGTGATATGTCTCGCGGTGAAGGCGAAGCACTTGAAACACTTGCTGAAGTTTGGGGCGTAGAAAGCCAAGATAAAGCGGCATTCAATAAATTAGTGCAAACACAGTTTTCGCATGTTTTCACATCAGAAAATGTGACATCTCGAATTGTGCTTGAAAATCTAAATACACTTGTAGCAAATGATGCACAACTTGCATCTTACACTTTGTCTTAATTAACGTTTTTCTTTATAAAGCCCTTTACGGGCTTTTATTCTCTTATGCATAGACTTTTATTGCTCTGTTTAGTGCTCTTTAGCAGCGCTGTTTTTTCTAGTACGGTTACAAAAGATATCGCTTATAACCCTTACTGGCTTAAACTAGGACATTATAACCAGCAACGTTTTTCTTCGTATGAAAGTGAAGTAGACAGTAATGCATTTTTCTTTTCGCCTGTAGGTAAGAGCGATCCTCATGCTGAGCTTATTGCCACGATAAAAGCATTTGAGTTGGCTGATAATAATGAGGCTCAATGTCGTTTTCCTGCTCGCTATAGGTGGCTGAAGGATCATTTTTTTCCGCAGTGGCCTGAACTCTTGTGCCCTGAGATAGATGTTTGGCAACAGCTTATAAACCCTAAAGGTATAACCTTGGTGTTTCCAACTGCGTTTATGAATGATCCCTCATCTATGTTTGGCCATACGTTACTGCGCATAGACGCAAGGGATCAAACTCGCAGTCGTGAACTAATAGCCTTTGCGGTAAATTTCGCTGCTGAACCAGATGCAACAGATAATGCGGCGCTTTACGCTTTAAAAGGCGTTATTGGTCAATACCCCGGTAAGTTCACCTTAATGCCTTACTATAGAAAGGTGCGTGAATATAATGATCTCGAATCGCGTGATATTTGGGAGTATCCGCTTAACTTATCAGAGCCAGAAATTCAGCGTATCTTGCTTCATTTATGGGAGATGCAGTGGGCTACATTTGATTATTTTTTTATTGATGAGAATTGCTCATATCAGCTATTAGCCTTGTTACAGCTAGCGCGTGATGATTTGTTTTTAACCTCGGAGTTTTCTACACACGCAATTCCCTCAGATACGGTTGCTGCATTAAAGCAATATGGGTTATTACAGCCCCCTAAATATCGCGCAGCGTCGGGCAGCAAGTTACTTAATTATGAAAGCCAGTTAACCGATGAACAACTTGTCATGGCACAAGCATTACGTGATGGAAAACCTTTGCATGATTTATCACTTTCGGCTAAAGATGCTGTGCCAGTACTCGAAATGGCCTATGAATGGCTTAATTATCAGTACTATGATCAAGGTCTTGCTCGCGACGAAATAGCCCCACGATTAACGCGACTTCTTCATCAACGAAGCAAATATCATGTTGTCTCACCCTTTGAGCCACCTCAAATACCGCGTGTTAGTCCCGAGCAGGGACATGGCTCTGCGCGTATTGGTGCTGTGGTTAGCCACTATGAAAATAGCGCCAACCGTGTTGGTTTAAGTTATCGTGTTGCTTATCACGATTTATTAGATAATGCAGGGGGCTTTATACCCGGCGCTCAAATCAGCTTTTTTGATGTAGAGGCGAGTATTGATAACAACGAGCGCCTTTTTTTAGAGCGTTTATATGTGATAGATGCCATGTCTTTAGCACCTGACAATCGACTTTTTGATTCTTGGTCTTGGAATGTCCGTGTTGGTTATGACCGCCAACCTACGCTAAAAAAGCGAGCTGGCCGTAGCTTTATTCAAGGTGGATACGGTAAATCTTTTGGTGATGCCAACCATTTTCAAAGCTATATTTTAGCGTCGTCTTTGTTGCAAACTGGTTCGTTAATTGATTCGCTTTCATTTGCTTTAGGCAGCGAGGCCGGTGCTATATGGCAAGTGACAGAGTCACAAAAGCTAGCTTTATCGGGCCAAGCATTATGGCTGTTCAATGAGCCCCGCAGTGACAAGCACATTGAGTTTTCTGCGCATTGGCAAATTGCCTTAGCGCAAAATTGGGGGTTCAGAAGCTCTTTTGTATATCAAGATTGGCAAGTATCAGAGCAGCAATTTAAATTACAGCTACTGCATTACTTTTAACAGTGTATTTTTGGCAAGTTATACCAGCGTGTTGTGTAATGGGGTGATAAATACTCTCGTTTCATATGCCAGTCAGCGCTAGACGTTTCACTGGCTATGGCTAATGTGCCGATGCCAAAGCGTGCATTTATTTTGTCTAAGCATTGCATTAACTTAGGGTTATCGATGGAGGCTTGAAATAAGTCGGGTTGTTGGAACATGTGGCTTGTAAGCTCTAGTGCGCCAACACCACATTTGTAAAAAAGCACATTGGGTTTGTATAACTGCTCGAATACCTCGCTAATTGCATTAGCAAATACACGGCTGTCGGCGGTGGCGATATTGAACTCATAAATATACGATTTCTTGTAGTAGCCTTGTTGGTGTGGTGAACTGGCGACAAATATCAGTAAACGTTGAGTTAGCGACCCTTGAGCGCGTAGTTTACGCGCTACAATAGCACTGTGGTTAATCAATGCGGTTTTTAGCGTTATGGGATCTGTTACGCGCTCACCAAAGCTACGTGTTGAAAAAATTTCTTTTTTATCTTGGCGTACATCATCCCAGCTCAAACAGCGTTTGCCACATAGTTCATTAACGGTACGCTCAAGTACTACACTAAATAAGCGTTTCATTTTTCGGGGGTCTTGCTGTGCAAGATCAAGTGCGGTGTTAATGTTCATTAACTTTAGCTTTTTAGCTAACCGTTTTCCCACGCCCCATACATCTTGTATATCCATGGCGCGTAAAATATTGACCCGTGAAGACTCAGAATCTATGACGGCAACACCATCAAAACCCGGTAGTTTTTTGGCCGCATGGTTTGCTGCCTTTGCAAGTGTTGCCGTAGGACCAAACCCTACGCCCACGGGCAGTTTTGTTTCACGCCAGACTGTACGTCGAATGGTATGCCCATAACGATACCAATCAGTTATGAGTGGATTAAAACCGTTAAAATTTAAAAAAGACTCATCAATCGAATAAATGTGTTGGTTATCACAAAAGCGACCTATCACATTCATCATACGCTCGCTTAAATCTGCGTAAAGCTCATAATTAGAAGAACGGATCACAACCTGATGATCAAAGAGGTATTGTTTAACTTGAAAATAAGGTTGAAATTTTGGGATAGCAAGCTTGCGAGCAATAGGGCACACAGCACAAATACAGCCATCGTTGTTAGTTAGAACTACAACGGGTTTACGACGAATCGACGGGTCAAAAACTTTTTCTGCACTGGCATAAAACGCCACTGCATCAACTAAGGCGTACATGATAGTAGTTCTTTGCTACTGCGGTGCATACGAATAGAACGGGTAACAACACCTTCGAGTTGAAATTCATCAGAATCTCTTAACTGCACTGCGGGGTACTTGGCAGAGGCTGACAATAACTGTGCATTGTGTTTGTCGAGTAATTTACAAACAAATAAACCGTTTAAGTTTGCGACGATTACATCGCCATTTTTAACATCTTCAGCGCGATCAACAAGCAATAAGTCGCCATCAAAAATACCGACACCTTGCATTGATTCTCCCGACGCAATACCAATAAAAGTCGCATCGGGGTGCTTAATTAACAGCTGATCTAATGATAAGCCAAGTTCTTTGTATTGAGCCGCAGGTGATTCGAAACCACATACGCCTGCTTCAATATAAATAGGAATAACACGCATAAAAAAACCACTATACTGTATGTTTGTACAGTATAGTGGTTTATCGTAATCTTGCCAATGTGATTAACGGTCGATACGGTTAATATTTTCGATCATGATTGTGGCTGTCGAAATGAATTCGCTGATTTGTTGCTCTGTTAACCCTTGGCACAGAGTCTTGTCTACCTCTTGCTCCGCGACCTCTAGGCGTGAGAACAAAGCACTCCCTTGTTCTGTCAATGATAAAATTAAGCAGCGTTTATCATTTTCATCAGCGCATTTTGTAATTAATGCGAGTTTGAGTAGTTCTTTAATAAGCCGTGCTATTTGTGCTTTGTCACGGCCTGTTTTAGCGACTATATGATTAGCAGTACAGTGGTTGGTTTCAGCAATAATGTGTAAACAGCGCACATGGAGGGCATTTAAACCTAATTCATTCGCGTTAATCGCATTACGTACTGTGACACGGTAGCTCTGCGCCAGTGTAAATAAAGCTGAAGAAAGTGATGTTTGTGACATGGTTTACCTAGTTAGTTGACAAAGTCAATTAAAAGTATATAGTTGATTATATCAACTAATGGGGCGGTGTAAAACTTTATAGGAGACAAGCATGGCAAAAAAAATTCGTCGTGCAAATGTATTAAATACCACGCGCATTTCGCCGCACTTACAACGGATCACGGTTGGTTCACCAGACTTTGTCGATTTTCCACTCGATGCGAAAGGCGCTTATGTAAAAGTGTTATTTCCGCATGCAGGTGAATACCACGTAGAACAAGATCTAAACGCTGAGCACCCTGCAATTATGCGCTCTTACACAATTCGTGATATTGACCCTGTAACACGTGCTATAACACTGGATTTTGTTATTAATCAACATCAGGGAACTGCGACAAATTGGGCAAAGAACGCATGTATTGGTGATGAAGTAGGGATTGCTGGGCCAGGTCCTAAAAAATTGACTGACTTTGAACAGGCTCAATATTTAATGCTTGCAGACCTCACATCTATCAATGCTATCAATGGTTATCTGCAAGTACTTCCAAGTAGTGCGCATGTTGATGTGCTCATTCATATTGAAGATAAAGACGATATTATTGAGCTTGAGCAAAACAAAGCGGCTATTAATCACAGTGTTCATTGGCTTGTCACCAATAAGCCAGAAACAGAACTTTTAGACCAAGTAGCACAATTATGTGGCGGGTATAACACCCAGCCTTTGGTTTTTATGGCGCTTGAAGCAAATCTTGTTAAAGAGATTAAACGCTTAGTAACCAGTCGCTTTTCTGTAGCGCGTGAGCACATTGTTGCATCCGCATACTGGAAACGTGGTATTGATGCAGATGGACTAAAAGTGGAAAAACAGCAACAAAGCCGTGCTTAATTAGCATTTGAAAAAAGCACATTCGCACTCATTATAACGTTATCAACCCCATTATGGAGAGCTTATGTCTGAATTAAGCGGTATGCCTTTTTCATTGCTTGAACTGAGCCCAATGAAAGAGAACGAAACAGTTTCACAAACCCTTGCTAATAGTGTTGCCTATGCACAAACTGCCGATGAGCTAGGCTTTAATCGCTTTTGGATGGCTGAGCATCATAATATGCGTGGCATCGTATGTGCGGCGACATCAGTACTTATCGGCCATGTTGCAGGAAAAACGCAGCGTATCCGTGTCGGTGCGGGTGGGGTCATGTTACCTAACCATCCTCCTTTAGTTGTTGCTGAGCAATTTGGCACGCTTGAAAGTCTATATCCTGGTCGTATTGATTTAGGCTTAGGACGTGCACCCGGTAGCGACCCCATTACAAGTCGCGCGTTGCGACGCGATGAGCAGCGTGCTGAGCATTTTGCAGACGAAGTCACCGAGTTACAAAGTTTATTAGGCCCCTATAAAGGTGACTCACCTGTTAGGGCTATTCCCGGTGAAAATACAAATGTTCCTATTTGGTTGTTAGGATCAAGCTTATACAGCGCTCAATTAGCAGCGAAAAAGGGGTTGCCATATGCATTTGCAGGTCACTTTGCGCCACGATTTGTTCATGATGCTATAGCGTTGTACCGACGCGAGTTTCAACCATCAGACATATTAGATAAACCTTATGTGATGCTTGGGTTGCCTGTGGTGGCTGCTGATACTGATGAGCAAGCACAGTTTCTGGCTACAACTTCAAAGCAGCGAATATTAGCGTTAATGCGCGGTCAAGCATTGTGGTTAAAAGAGCCGATTGCAAGTATGGATGGACTGTGGTCACCTCAAGAAAAAATGCAAGTTGAAAGCTTTTTAGGGCTTGCTGTTGTAGGTAGTCAAGCGAGCGTTAAGCATAAGTTGAGTATGATTAAAAAAGAGCTACAGGTTGATGAGTTTATTTTTACTAACGACCTGTACGAATTGAGCGACAGACAACACGCGCTGACGATACTTGCGAACATAATGAGTTAATCGGTTACGGTGCGTAATGACGTAAATTACGCACCACACTGTGTGTCTGTTTTCTCATAATTAAACGGTTTTTTGAATTGAACTGATTTAATTATTCTATTTTAAGGATTTAAATAAACCTAATACACTGTCAATATTAACTACAACCCTAGGAAGGTGCACCGTGAAATCTCAAACAATTGCCAACGTCGAGCCACAAACAAAAACAGCATTAATTGCTGAGGGGGGCGGGCAACGAGGGATTTTTACCGCAGGTGTATTAGATGCATGGTTAGAAGAAAACTACGATCCATTCGATTTATTTATTGGCACATCAGCAGGTTCACAAAACTTAACCAGTTATCTAGCCAGACAAAAGGGTTACGCAAAACGCCTTATTAGAGGGCTGTCGCGGCATAAACGTTTTTTTCAACTGGGGCGTGGCTTAATTGGCAAAAGTATTGTTGATCTTGATTGGTATTTTGATAAAACCAAAGAAGTAAACCGCGCCCTTGATTTCAAAACAGCAACACAAAGTTTAGGCCAACGAGAGCTGTTAATAACAGCCACTCATGCAATTGATCGTAAGCCCTATTACTTAACACCGACAGGTGAAGACACGCAGTGGCTTGCATTACTAAAAGCGTCTAGTGCACTGCCATTCTTATATAGAGATGGGGTTAACTTAACGCCTTGGTTTACGACCAAAGCTGCTAATGATGCCATTATTCAAAGTGCAAATACTGACTTAGCAAATAATGTGTTTTTAGACGGCGGCTTAGCTGCACCACTGCCTGTTAAAGAAGCTTATAACCGAGGCGCTCGCGATATTGTGGTTATAAGAACGGTTGATAAAGACTTTCAAGTGCAATCTGAATGGGTCACTAAATTGAGGTCACTTGTGAGTGTGTCTGGCTATTGCCCAAAAACAATCGATTATTTATTGCAACATGAACAAGCGTATCAAGATGAACTTGATTTTATAGCCAATCCCCCAAGCGATGTGCGTATTACGCAAATATTCGCAGGCGACAAACTGCGCAGTAAATTATTAGGGAGCACAGACTCTGACTTGCGATTTGATCATAAATTAGGATTAGCAGCAGGCCGTAAGTTTTTAGAGGGTACGCACTGCAATTAAACACATTACGTACTTGAGATATTTGTAAATAAAGTTAAAGTGGTTAGCTAACTATTCACTTTTAGTGATTTGTTATTCTAAAAAATAACAATAAAAGGCTAACCATGTTCAATTCTGCTGTTGGTGCTATTAATAATCTATTGTGGGGAGACGGCCAGCTCCTCATCTATATTCTTCTGTTTGCTGGTATTTGGTTTTCAGTACGGCTAAAAGCCATTCAGCTTCTTAAATTTCGCCATATGTTCAGTTTATTAAAAACTAGCAGCAGCACAGATAAAAATTCTATCAGTTCGTTTCAAGCATTGTGCACCGGGTTATCTGCGCGAGTAGGGACAGGTAATTTAGCCGGTGTTGCGGTAGCAATATCGTTAGGCGGTAGTGGTGCTATCTTTTGGATGTGGGTTATTGCGATACTGGGAATGGCAACAGGTTTTGCAGAAAGTGTTTTAGGTCAAGTATATAAAGTAAGAGACGCTAATGGCGACTTTAGAGGCGGGCCTGCTTATTACATTGAACAAGGCCTTGCGAGTCGGTGGCTTGCCGTGTGTTTTGCTTTTTGTTTATTCCTTGGTTACGGCTTCACATTCAGTGCGATGCAAACTAATACCATAACAGATGCCCTGAACTACGCTTTTGAAATCCCCACACTGTATTCAGGGATTGTGATCACACTTTTAGCGGGAAGCATTATTTTGGGTGGCTTTAAAGCAATCGCCCGATTTGCAGAGCGTGTAGTGCCCGTAATGGGCATTTTATTTGTACTGGCTGCGGTGACTATTACCCTATTAAATCTAGGCAAGGTACCTGAAATGATTGAGGATATCTTACTATCTGCATTTGGCTTACAAGAAGCGGGCGCTGGTGCCATGGGCGCCGCAATTAAAAATGGTATACAACGAGGACTGTATTCAAACGAAGCCGGTGCAGGCAGTGTGCCTCATGCCGCAGGTTGTGCATCGCCAATACCTAACCATCCTGTAACGCAAGGTTATATTCAAATGCTTGGTGTGTTTTTCGACACAATTGTGCTGTGTAGTTGCACAGCGGTGATCATACTACTCGCTGATATTGATATAACTGGCGAAATGGAAGGCATTCGCCTAACGCAATCTGCGATGACAGCACATATGGCTGCTGGTGGAATTTATTTTGTAGCTGCGGCCATTTGCTTGTTTGCATTTACCTCAGTTGTTGCAAATTACGCCTACGCAGAAAGCAACCTTCATTTATTTAAACTAGACAATAAATTTGGGCGAACAGTGTATACCGGGCTTTACTTATCGATGATGATTTGGGGAGCCTCAGCGACACTTAAACAAGTATGGGATTTAGCCGACATCGCTTTAGGGTTGATGACAGTGGTAAATGTTATCGCTATCATACGGTTAACACCCACTATATTGGCAGTGACCAAAGATTACAACACGCAACGTGCCGAAGGAAAAGACCCCGTATTTAACGCCGAACATGTTAAAGTACAAGGACACACTGAGCTGGGTATTTGGCGTCAAAAACAAAAATGATGAGAAAAGCAGTACATGATTGATATTTACGCAGGGCCAACCGCTGCAAAAACAATACGAGAGCAGGGACTCTCTGCAGATCTTTTTAGTACATTTTTAGGTGCGAGTGGTGGACCTAAATGGTTTACTTTGTTCGGTCTAGATAAGTACCTATTCGGCGAGTTTTTTAAACAGCGAACACAGCCTTTAAATTTAGTAGGTTCAAGTGCTGGCGCTTTTCGTGCGGCCTGTTTTGCGCAAAATGATCCTGTGGCTGCAATATCACGCTTAGCTAAATCGTACTCCGAAACACGCTATTCCTCTAACAAAGCAAAGCCAACTGAAATAACAGAAAAAGCACGATTGCTTTTGAACTATGTATTTGCTGAAAACGGTATTGAAGAAATTATTAATAACTCCGTTTTTAAGGCGCATTTTATTGTTGCTAAATCAAATGGTTTTACGGCTTCAGAAAACAAAGTTATGCAGCTAATGGGGTTATCAAAAAGTTACCTATTTAACAGAGTAAATAGACGGTTGTTGAGCAAACAATATGAACGTTTCGTGTTTCAACCTGCGAATAGTAATCTGTCCTTTAGTGACAATAATACCTTTAATACTCAAACAGTTGAGCTTACAGAAGCTAATCTAGCCGATGCTTTACTTGCATCAGGCTCAATTCCGTTAGTAATGCAAGGCATTAAAAATATACCAGGCACACCGCAAGGTATGTACCGAGATGGCGGTATTATTGATTACCATTTTGATTTAACAATTCACAATGAAGGGTTAATACTTTATCCGCACTTTAATAATAAGCCAAAAGCAGGGTGGTTTGATAAAAACCTAAGCAGGGGGATCACACCGCGTAATTACGATAATGTGGTGATGGTTACACCTTCAGCAAAGTTTATAGCGTCATTACCCTACAATAAAATACCAGACAGAACAGACTTCACAGTACTTGATGCCGACACACGTATAAAGTATTGGCAACATGTTCTTAGCGAAACCGAACGATTAGCAGAGGCA
Source organism: Pseudoalteromonas sp. MB41 (assembly GCF_020966275.1). Classification (NCBI taxonomy): domain Bacteria; kingdom Pseudomonadati; phylum Pseudomonadota; class Gammaproteobacteria; order Alteromonadales; family Pseudoalteromonadaceae; genus Pseudoalteromonas; species Pseudoalteromonas sp. MB41. The sequence goes on from NZ_JAJJZF010000005.1 coordinate 176,697, forward strand.
TTTCATCTGCTATGTAATAATAACGATTTTAAAATAAACATAATTACTTAAATTGATTAATGAGTGCGGTTTGCTCCGTTACTTTCGATAATAATCCTTCGCACAATTGCTGGGCAGAATGACCAAGCGAAGTGCATTCATGCGCAAAATCTTGTGCTGCTGATATATTGGCAGCAATTGCTTGACTGGCTGCTAATTGGTCACTAATTGCTTGTGAAATAATACTATTAAGTTCGCTTAATTTAACCGATTGTGCGTTGATATGTTGTAAACTTTCGCCGCTTTTATGGGCAAGACTCACGCTTTCTGAAGACAACTTGAGGCCATCAGACATCGCATTTTGTGCTTCTTTAGATGCCCCAGTGAGACGATTTAAAACAGTATTAATTTCTTCGGTTGATTGCTGAGTCCGTGAGGCGAGGGCGCGTACTTCACCCGCAACGACAGCAAAACCTCTGCCTTGTTCACCAGCACGTGCTGATTCAATCGCGGCGTTTAATGCTAATAGATTCGTTTGTTCTGCTATGGCATTTATTTCCGATAAAATGGAGACAATATGCTTATTACCCTCCACTAAATTCACAACTTGCTCGCTGGCTGAGTGAAGTTTTTTGTCCAGCTCGTTTATTGAATTAATCGTTTGTTGTACAGCTTGTGACCCTTGCTCTGTTGATTTCATCGCCGTTTCGGCTGCTTGGCTTGTGTCTGTTGTACTCGATGATAAATCGTTTATCGACGCTGACATCTGCTCCGTCGCAATAACAATTTGTGACACTTCGTCAGCTTGTTTACTTAATAGTTCAGTAACATGGTGTCCAGTTTCAGCGCACTGTATTGCATTATTATTCACTCCCATTGTTACGTCATTAACACGCCCGACAATCGCTTTAAGTTTTGCTTGTTGCATTTCAAATGCTAAATTCAAATAGCCAATGTCATCATTTGTTCCTGAGTATAAGTAAGCCATAAAAGGATTATTGTATATGTCTTTTGCTTTACTAATTAGCTGTACGTAGCGCCTACGCCAAAAGAACATCAGACTATTTATAGTCGCTAAAACGATGAGTAATACCGTATTCAATATTTCAAAGCCATTGCTCAAAACAGAGGCAAAAGCCGTAACAAAACACGCGGCTAAAAGGATGCTAATAAATAAAGTTACATCATACTTTTTTGATAACGCGCGAGATTTTTGTCCATCATTGATTTTTTTATATTCACTGCTGGCACGTGCTACAACATCATCATTTGGTTTAGTACGTACTGACTGATATTCAATTGTTCGATTATTTTCATCCCTGATAGGAGTCGCAAACGCATTAACCCAATAATAATCACCATTTTTACAGCGATTTTTAACCGGTCCCATCCAAGATTGGCCATTTTGTAAATGTTTCCACAGGTCAGCAAAAGCAAGTTTTGGCATATCAGGGTGTCGAACAAGATTGTGTGGCTTGCCTTTCATTTCATCTAAATCATAACCGGCGATTTTGCAGAAATCTTTATTCGCATAAGTGATATGACTTTTAAGATCGGTTGTCGAAAGGAGAATATCTGATTCAGAAAATTTCACTTCGTTGTTAGTTATTTTTGCTTTTATCACGTAGAAATCATCCAAGTGTGTCGTTAGCTATCAATAAAATTCATCAATTTATCGGTTGAAGTTTAAACATTATTTATAAAAAAGATGTTAACCAGTACCAATAAAATGACTGTTGTCTTAGATCAATTTAGCGCTAAGTCAGTGAAAAATAACTAGGAAAATTCTGTTTTTGTATTTTGAAGGTAAATACTTTTTAATTATTTAAGGGATTAAAAAAGAGAACTCACTATAATAAAAAAGAATACTCCGAATCAATTATCTTTAAATCAGAGTATATTTGGATAGTTTATTTTATAATGCTAAGCATGTGCGCCATGCTTAGATTTTATATTTAGGGGCGGAGTCTTGTGTCGTTTTCACATGGATCACCATCATAGTCTCCATCCATGTCTGTATTAGGGCAGTTTTTAATAAAAAAAAGTGCTTCTTCAAGCGAGGTCATCTCACTACAGTATTGCCTGCCATCACAGACAAATTTGCTCTCATCTGTTAAATAGGGTCCGTTACGTTTACGAGTATACTTTGTCCGAATGGGGTCAATGACTTCGCTCTGTAATGTGTCTATTGGCGAAATGCCGCCATAATTTTTTGCATAATATTCCCAACCAAACAATCCAATAATGATTAGTAGCAATAATTTTCTCACGTGACTTCCTTTTAGTATTGTCATAAAAATGAGTGTATTTATAGTCAGCGAAAGCTTTCGCACACCTAACTAAAATGGCTTACTATGATAGGGAGGTTATACAATAATTTTAAGTGATATTCGGATTTGAGAAAGAAATCTGAAATTTCGCAGAAGCTAGTGTATTAAGATATAGTAATTATAAACATCCCATAAATTACGGTACGTAAAAATTAAGAAAAGGGCGAAAAGCCCTTTTTTATTATGTAGTTATGTCCGCTGTCAATATTGACAGCTTGGCTTAGTGATACATTGGGTCACAGGCTTTGACATACTTAGATTCGTTCTCTTTTGTTCGATTTTTTTTATATAACTCAGTGAAATAATTGCAAACAATAAGCTTTTCTTCATATTCTTCTTTTGTGTATTTAGAATGTAATTCTTGCATGTACTTATCAGTTTTTATTTGGTTGGACTCAATTTGCAATTTTTTCTGACGTGCCATCGCAA
>NZ_JAJJZF010000050.1:0-5756 GCF_020966275.1 Pseudoalteromonas sp. MB41
GTACCAAGCAACATCACGGTTGTAGCGCTTGACGATATGGTAACCACAGAAGAAACAGCAATTAGCTTTGATGTTCACTATATTGATGAAACAAACTCGAAAAATGAAATTTCAGTTATTTCAGACAATGTAAGTTTTGAAGTTGATGGCGATACAGTCACCGTAACACCCAATGAGAATTTCTACGGTGAAACAGAAGTGACGGTGGTTGTTTCTGACATTGAGAACCCATCAGATGCTGCAAGCACGACGTTTATGTTGACGGTTGAAGGTTTAAATGACGCACCCGTCGTTTCAGTTGAAGCAAGTGCTCAACAAATGACGGAAGGCGGCGTACTAACCCTTGATGCATCGGCATCACATGATTTAGATAATGATGAGTTAACTTTCTCATGGGAAGGTCCTGGTGTAATAGCAAGCCCGACATCAGCAGTTACAGAAGTGTCTGGTTTAAGCGTTGGAGAGCATCAATTTACAGTAACAGTAAGCGATGGTGTTGACGCGATGGAGTTAGGTGTTTCAGTAACTGTTACTGCACAAGAAGTGACGGTACAACCTGAAGTAGAAGCGAAGTCGAGCTCAAGCGGCTCACTTGCGTGGCTAACACTTCTAATGGCAGGTTTTGCAGGCTTAAGACGCCGTAAAGCAAAGCGCAGCTAATCACTCCCTAAGTGTGTTATGTGACAAAGGGCCTTCGGGCCCTTTTTTCGTTTTTAGGATTCCTCATACCAATTCGCAATAATGCTTACTCATTTTGAGGGGAGGAAGCCGAGTGTTAAAAACGTCTTATGAGTGGCTGCAACGATACAGGAATTATCACCGCTACATTGTTTACAAAAAGTAAATAATAAAAACGGTTTTGCTGCTGCCTATGAGTGAACTTACCCTAAAATAGGGTGCTTCTATTTATTAATTGCAAATAAAAATACGATTACAGGAGTTTTAAGTATCTTAAATGTTAATTGTGTGTACAAAAGGCTACACGAATGTAGGTAGTTTTTTAATTCTCTGTGGTTATATTATAAGCGCGAGCGGTGGAATGGATATCCACCCAGCTTGAATAATTATACTAATTAACTATCCAGGGGATACTTTATGCAAGTGAAAACTCTCTCGATTGCTGTTGCCGCAGCTATCTATAGTGCCAGCGCTGCTCATGCAGTCGGTGTTGATAGTCAGCTTAAAACACAAAATCAATTAAAAGCACCTAATATTACATTTGAAGAAATCAAAGCATTTAGCAAAGAGTACAATCAAGGCGACTCAACTAGCATGATGCAGAATGATGGTCTAAATGTGCAATTGAGTGGACAAAATAAAAAGTTTACTGAAGAAGGCCTAGACGGTGAGCATATTTATATTGTTCGCTTAAGAGATAACTCTGTTGCACTTGAAGCGCGTGAGTTCGATTCGCCTTTAGCGAAAATAATGCAAACTCAAGGTGTGACAAAGGTTTTCGAAAAAGGTCAGCCGTCGATTTCTGCCGTGACCGAGTACCAAAATAAGCTACTTACAAAACAACGCACTGTTATGCAAAGCGTAACGGCTGTAACAGGCCGTACAGAAATGCGTCGTCAGTTCACTAAAGCATTGAATGGTTTCTCTGTAAAAATGACTGAACGTGAAGCAATGAGTGTTGCTGAACTAGGAGCGGTCGCTTCTGTTATGCGTTCAAAAAATTACGATCTTTTATCTGATGAAGGCCCTCGTCATATTGGTGCAGACCAAGTGTGGGATGGCACAAGTGTTCCCAGCGGTATTAAAGGCAAAGGTGAAGGCCAGATTGTCGGCATTATCGATACGGGTATTAACTCTGATCACCCATCATTTGCTGCAGTAGGTGATGATGGTTATGAGCACATTAATCCATTTGGTAGCGGTAATTATGTGGGTGACTGTGTTGAAGAACCTGAAGAAATCCAATGTAATAGTAAGTTAATCGGTGTGCGTTCTTATGATGTGATCACTGATGCATTTGATGCCATGATCCCAGGTTGGCCTGCAATTGGTGAGGATTATCAAGGTCACGGTTCACACGTTGCATCAACTGCAGCGGGTAACGTCGCAGCAGCGGCTGGTAATAGCGGACAAGGGTGTGGCAGCGCAGAGTGTTTTGGTTATTTAGATAACTCATCGCCTTGGCTGGCGCAAGTTGCAGCGACTACACACGGCCGTAGTGTTGCTGTTGAAACCGCCGTTGAGTTCGCTGGTTTTGCAGATGCCTCACTTGGATCTGAGGTTCCTAGCTGGTCAGAAACGGGTCTAGTAGGGGGCGCAATCAACAGTGAAGAAATCACCGGGGTTGTTGTTTGGGCTAAAGACTATGAAGATGTTAATGGTTTCAAAGATTACAACGGTTATTGTACAGCTGATTACCCTGAAAATACCTTTAACTTCTATAAGGATGGCACGGAGATAGCGGGTGCGGCTGATGGAACGACTAACGTTATTGTTATTTGTCAGCGTCACTTAGCAGCTGATCCTGCTGCGAATGCACGTACAGCAAAAGTTGATCACGTGAAAGCCGGTGGAGCGGATGGTTTCATCATGTACAACCGTGATGGTGCTCAAGGTACTGTTGCAGAAAGCTATTCTTTACCTGGCGTACACTTTACGTATGATCAATGGAATGGTGTTGATGGTAATGATGGCCTAGAAGACTGGGTCGATAGTTATTCAGAAATGGGCCATATGATCACTATTAAACCAACGGTGATTGAGCGTCGAGTTAACGCTGAAGATGCTGATTGGTTAGCAACGTTCTCATCGCGTGGTCCTTCATTCTCAAATATAGAAGTGCTCGCACCAACACTTGCTGCTCCGGGTGTTGATATCTATGCTGCTTATTCTGATGAGCATCCGTTTGTAACACCACATGGCCAAGATTATGCGGCAATTAGTGGTACTTCAATGGCATCTCCACATGTTGCGGGTTCAATGGCGTTACTTCGTCAAATTCACCCAGATTGGACTGCAGCTGAAGTTCAGTCAGCATTATCAATGACGGCTGAAAATGTGGTTAAATATCACCGCTTAAATAATAAAAATGATGTAGTTGCAGATGCGAAGACTTATCGTTCAGGTGCGGGTCGCATAAATGTTGCGCTAGCAGCAAAAGCGGGCTTTGTCATGGATGAGTCAGCAGATAACTTCTTAGCTGCAGATCCATTCAATGGCGGTACACCGCATAAACTTAACTTGCCTAATTTAGTTAACTTCTCATGTGCACCAGAGTGTCAATGGGTGCGAACGATTAAAGCGACAGAAGACGGTACTTGGACCGTTAGTCATGAGGATGTTGAAAACTGGAGTTATGATGTTAATTCACAATCCGCTCAAAATGGTGTGAATATTGATATCTTCCCGAAAACTTTCTCATTGAAAAAAGGTGAGACACAAACCATTATCGTTAAAGCGTCGATTATGGATACGCAAGATTGGTTTAGTAACTCTGAAGTTGAGCTACACACGAACCTAGTATTCCAAGCTGAGGAAGCGGGTATTCCAGATGCGCATTGGCCTGTAGCGTTTAAATATGATCGCGGTAACTTACCTTCAATGCTATCTACAACTGCGCATTCTGACGAAGGAACGTATGTTGCTAAAGGCATTATGTTACCAAACATCGAAGCACCTGTAGCACGTGTCTATGAACCAGTGAAAGCAGAAATTACTTCTGTAACACTGCCAAAAGATGACGATACTACTTTCCCTTGGACAATGAATCGTAAAGATGATGTAGCTGCTGAAGATATCTTAGATGAAGCAACATTCACTAAGTTTGTAACCGTCCCCGCTAATTCTAAACGTTTTATTGCAGAAACTGTCAGTGTTGAATCGGAACTTGATGGTTCACTGAAAAAAGGTAATCCAATCGTTTATGTAGGTAAAGACTACAATGGCGATGGTATTGTTCAGCCTCAAGATGAGATTTTATGCGTATCTAACCATCGAATCTACAACAACTTCTGTAATATTAATAACCCTGAAGAAGGTGAATATTGGGTTGTTTTATATAGCAGTAATAAAACCTCTGTAGGTCCAGTTGAAGAAACCTTTGAACTGGCAACGGCTGTTGTATCAGAGCAAGTTGCAACAGGGATGACAGCACGCCTTCCTGCGAGTGATGGTTTAAACAAAGTTGACATGACTGTTGATTGGAACATGGAATTTGATGCTAATAGTGTTTACTACTCATTATTGGATGTGGGCACATCAGCAGTTAATCCTGGTAACTTAGGTTCTATTCCATTCAAGATTAATCGTGGTAAAGATGTTGCGCACCTAGATGCGCCGAATACAGGTGCTAAAGTCGGTGACTTCGTTCCTTATACTTTTGAAGTATTGGCAAATAACTCAGGTGTTGACCGTGAATTTACTCTTGAACTAGCGATTCCAGAAGGTCTGGATGTTAAAGCTGAAAATGTTGCAATATCAACAACATCAGAAATCAATATTGAAGTTGTTGATGGCAAGGTTATTGTAACAGGAATGCAGGCTGATACGCGCGATGTTGAGCCAGACTACATTGTTACCGATAACATTACTGATGAGATGTGTCGAACACCTGACTTTGGTAATGCAAACCCAGGTGGTTATGTAGATTTATCACAGTTTGGGATTATGCCGCTGCTATCAGGTTTTGATGATCAAAACCTATATAACTATCGTGATGGCTATACTTTACCTATCGCAAGTTTTTACAATGGTGCGTACGATAACTTCAGTTTGTATAATAACACTGGAAATACAAACATTCAGAACCAGGTTATCCAAATTCGCGGCATGGGTACGGTGAATACAAGCGGTAGTCGCTTCTTCTACCCAGTTCACAATCCGTTCCCATATAATTCATTCCCATTTGAAAACATGGGTCCATTATGGCGTGGTTGGGAATTCTCTGAACAAGGCTTACTACGCTCTGTAATGTCTGTTGGCTTATCGTCAAACGAGGGTATTTCACTAGCAAGTACTGCAACGGGATGGGGTATTGTTGAGTGGGATAATGCATCTGATTATGACGATCCTGTTTATGACCGTTCAACAGGTACATACAGTTATACAAAACGTGATAACTCATTCGACTTCCAAGTGCTATTCAATGCAAATACGCGTTTTGGTAAAGGTGAGCACGAAATTTACTATGCATACGATAATCTTGACTTTGGTACGACCCGTCCGCACGGCAGTATTGGTCTTCAAGGTTTCCGTGGCGAAGTATATGAATACGGTCCACTTGATAAATATCGCGGCGTTCAAGTTGCTTATAACAATCTAGATGAAGTTATTAGTGACGACTATGTTGTGTGTATGGATTACGTTGGCCCAGAATCATCACAGTTCGAAGTAACGGCATGGGCAGAAGTATTGCCATCAGCGGCAGGTCAAATGCTAAATATTGATGCGAAAGCAGCTATCTCTGGCCTAAATGACATGACAACGACTGCGACACTCAGTGTACCAAGCAACATCACGGTTGTAGCGCTTGACGATATGGTAACCACAGAAGAAACAGCAATTAGCTTTGATGTTCACTATATTGATGAAACAAACTCGAAAAATGAAATTTCAGTTATTTCAGACAATGTAAGTTTTGAAGTTGATGGCGATACAGTCACCGTAACACCCAATGAGAATTTCTACGGTGAAACAGAAGTGACGGTGGTTGTTTCTGACATTGAGAACCCATCAGATGCTGCAAGCACGACGTTTATGTTGACGGTTGAAGGTTTAAATGACGCACCCGTCGTTTCAGT
>NZ_JAJJZF010000051.1:0-4791 GCF_020966275.1 Pseudoalteromonas sp. MB41
ACAGAATTTGATACTGAGCTTAAAAGTCACGCCATGTCTTTAGGGAAAGCAATTTTCTGGCTCACCGTGGGCTTAACATTACTCATTATTAGCTCTCGCATACTTGTTTGGGGAGCGGTTGAAATTGCAACTGCGCTCGGTGTCAGTGACCTTATTATCGGCTTAACTATCGTTGCATTAGGGACATCTTTGCCAGAGCTTGCAGCTTCTATTATTGCCGCTAAAAAGGGAGAGCATGACATCGCCATTGGCAATGTTGTGGGGTCGAATATGTTTAACATCCTAGCTGTAATAGGTATCGCCGGTCTTATTGAACCTATCCCTCATATTTCTACAGACGTACTTTACCGAGATTGGAGTGTGATGCTTGTACTTTCCGTCATGTTATTGGTTATGGCTTACGGTTTTGGCCGACAAGGCAGAATAAATCGCTGGGAAGGTGGTATCTTGCTTGCTTCCTATATTACTTACAATGGCTACTTAGTTACCAGCATCATTAACTAGCTTTCACTATAAAATTTTTTAGAAATAAACGCGTATATTATTTATATTTAAAGGGAAATCACCGATGGAAACCATCATAAACTTTTTTTCTGAGCACCAATTACAACTCATAGCGATAGCCAAGAATACATTGCTTACTATTTTCATCTTTATAGGAGCTAGTATTTGCTCAAAACTACTTAAACGGGCTGTACATAAAGGTGTTTACAGACTGAGTAAGCACGATGAAATCATTACAAAGCTGCTTACCACGCTATCAGGCTATGTGGTTTATTTAATTGCAATTGTGATTATTTTAGATTTATTTGGAGTCAATACGGCCAGTCTTGTCGCACTCGTCGGTGCCGCAGGCTTAGCGATTGGTCTAGCATTAAAAGACACGCTCAGTAATGTGGCTGCGGGGGTCATGCTACTTTTCTTAAAGCCACTAAAAAAGGCAGAGTTTGTTGAAGTATCAAGCTATACAGGGAGTGTAAAAGATTTAGGTCTATTTACCACTGTCCTTGAAACCGCCGATGGTGTTTTTGTATCAATCCCAAATAGCACGGTTTGGGCAAATGCGATAAAAAACTTTACGAGAAACGAAAAGCGTCGCATGGATATAACTGTGGGTATTTCTTATGGTGATTCAATTGAAGATGGGCTTGCGGCATTAAGGGAGCTTGTTAGTGAAGAATCGCGAATTTTGATTGAGCCAGCCCCTCAGTATCTAGTCCACACATTAGCAGATAGCTCTGTGAACTTGCAGCTTCGTGCTTGGGTAGCTACGCCACATTACTGGGATATATATTGGCAAACACAACGTAAAGTTAAAGATAAAGTGGAGAGCAAAGGAATTACTATCCCATTTCCTCAACGTGATTTACATATAATAAACAGTGATAAAAAATAGTGAAAAACCTTGCTCAGTCCTAGGGCGTTTTTCTATGATAGAATAACAGGACTGAGCCTTTGCTTGAGAGCATAGCTCGCGTGTAATAATTAAAAAAAACAGAATTTACGATGTTCAATTATTGGTATAAAAACATTCCAGCACACCCTGAAAGTCCTGAACTATTTTGGCGAAGCCGTTTAATTGCCCATTCTTTATTGATATGTACTGTTTACTTCTTCGTACTGACTGTTATCAATATCTTTAAATTCAACAGCTATGACATTGCTTTGCTTGATGCTGTGGGGCTGGTTTTATCTATTTTGCTGTATGCTTGGTTCATTAAAGGTTCAAAGATTGAAGCGGTTTCATGGGCTGTGGTGTTATTGATTAACAGCTTAATACTGACATTTATTATCTCAATTAACGGCGCGGCCTATTCATTATTTTGGGCAACATTAATTCCTCCATTTTCATTTTATTTAGTAGGTCGAAATTGGGGGAGTCTACTCAGTGCTATCGCTTTCGCTGTGTGTGCATTTATAGTATATCAACATTCACAGAACCCGGAGCCTGTTAAAGTTGGACTTGGCTCCGTTTTTAATATCATTGAAGTTGCCATTGCTCATATTATCTTGTTCCGTTTCTATGAAAAAACTCGGTTTGCTGCTTATGATACGTTGGCCGAGAAAAATCAACTTATTAAAAGACTCGCTGAAACCGATAAATTAACGGGATTGTTTAACCGAGAAAAACTAGACAGAACGCTTTCAAGTTTACTAAAAAGTTCGAATTTTGGTTTTATACTACTAGACATCGATTATTTTAAAGAAATAAACGATACCTATGGTCATTTAGAAGGCGATAAAGCACTTGTCATTGTAGCAAGTAAGCTCAAATCTTTATCTTCTAGTAAAGCAGTATGTGCTCGCTGGGGTGGCGAAGAGTTTGTAATCATTATTGAAGGGACAACCCTAGATGAAACAAAAGAGATTGCAACGTCCATTGTTAAAGATATAAATGGTATTTATTTCCACGAAAAAAGATTGTCAGTCAGCTGTGGAGTGACGATTAATCACAGTGATGATAATACGCTAACAGTAATTGAACGTGCTGATTCAGCTCTATATCGTGCGAAGAAAAATGGCAGAAATCGGGTTGAATTTAATGAATGAAACTTGTATTGATTTTGTGGTCATTACTGAACGTAATGACCACATTTTGAATGTTTAAAGTTATCTTGCAGAGGCTTCTTGTAAAGTCTTCAGCGCATTTGCCATCGATAGATTGAGTGGCTGTCCTCTTGGAGGAAATGCTTTAAAGGACTCCATTGCTTCCCCAACAAAACTAATCACGGGCACTAGCATAAATTGCTTTTCTTGGATCCACATCTGATATTGGACACTCTCTACCGAAGCACGCTCAAATGGATCTCTTCTTAAGTTTTGGATCCTCGGAACTCGAAGCTCAACAAATGGGTCTCGCCATAAATCCCATGTACCGGCCTCAGCACGTTGCTCCGCGAATGTGAATTTCCAGTCTTTATAGCGCACATTTAATAGACTTGTATCATCACCAAAGTAAAGAAAATACTCTCTAGGGCTTTCATTCACTTTACCAGTAAGGTAAGGCAGCATGTTGTAACCATCTAAGTGAACTTTATATTTTTTTCCCGAGACCTTAAGGCCTTTTTCTAGCTTCTCGTTTAGCTTATTTTCACCTGTGATAGCAGCATAAATAGTAGGAAACCAATCATGATGTGAAATAAGACCATTTATCTCATTTCCTGCTGGAATTTTATCGGGCCAACGAACCATAGCAGGCACTCGGAATGCACCTTCCCATCCAGTTCCTTTCTCTGATCTGAATGGATCAGTTCCACCATCCGGCCAATTCATTTTCATCGGGCCATTATCTGAAGTATAAATTACAATCGTATTGTCTGCGATTTTTAGTTCATCTAATAGATTTAAAAGCTGACCAACATGACCATCATGCTCAACCATTCCATCAGCAAAAATACCTTGTCCCGTAACACCCATAGACTCGTCTTTTAATATCGTTGGGAAATGCATGCGGGAAGCATTAAACCAAGTGAAGAATGGTTTTCCATCTTCGTGTGCATTGCGGATAAATTTCATTGCACCAGCTAAGAATTCTTCATCAATCGTTTTTATGCGCTCAGAATTAAGTGGACCGGTATCTTTAATCGTTTGCTTTCCAACCTTACCAAAGCGAGGATCAACCGTTTTATCGTCTTTGTCTGACGCAAAACTGTGTATAACTCCCCGAGGGCCGAATTTTTTAAGGAATTCTGGGTTTTTAGGGTAGTCTTCATCCTCTAACTCAGTGTGTGTATTTAAATGGTAAAGGTTGCCTAGGAACTCATCAAATCCATGCACTGTTGGTAAAAACTCGTTACGATCACCTAAATGATTTTTACCGAATTGGCCTGTCGCATACCCCAAGGGTTTTAACATCTCGGCAATTGTTGGATCTTTTTCAGATAGCCCTTGAGGTGATCCCACTAGACCTACTTTTGGTAACCCAACTCAAACAGCATATTGACCTGTAATAAAACCCGCTCGGCCAGCGGTACAGCTTTGTTCGCCATAATAATCAGTAAATAAGGTCCCTTCTTTCGCTAGGCGATCAATGTTTGGAGTACGATACCCCATTTGACCACGACTATAAGCACTAATATTCCAGATACCTACATCATCACTAAAAATAACGAGTACATTGGGCTTTTCTTGTGCTGAAGCGAATCCAGCGAAGCATGTTATGACGACATATATTAAAAATATGAACTTTTTCACTTAACTTTCTCCCTGTTGAGAATAATAAAAATAAAGTGTTGGTGAAGAAAATCATCAAAAGACTGGTTGACTGATTATCTTGCAAAACATCGACTACTTTTTATCCACCAAGTTAGTATGAACGTGCTGTTCAGTTTATGCAAACTGATTAAAGAGTATTCAATATATAAGTTGATATGTATCAAATCGATACTAACGATGTTTAGGCTATCGTTTGAAACGAGGCTGCTCTATAGAGCATTTACTCTGAATGATTTTGGGGCAAAGGCGAGTCAGCAAGTAACTCGCCTATGGACAAAATGTATGGTACGCCCCGTTTTGCAAGTTAATAACTAAAATAACGGAGATGGTTTGCGCTAATGTATTCAGAGTCTATTAGAGACTAACATTAGTCCCAGCTCTACGATGAGATCTGCGCCAGATTGTCCTCAAAAACGAGAAAGCATTTTTCTTGCTGAACTGTCCACAAGGTCTTCAATCTGGTGGTCTAACCGTTTTGTCATCATTAATTATCATATGCAAACTGACTTAAACTCTAATTTCAAAAGGCTTCTTCGTGGTCATTACAGACCAAGCTATTCTTGCTATTTTATTTGC
>NZ_JAJJZF010000052.1:0-2751 GCF_020966275.1 Pseudoalteromonas sp. MB41
GGAGTGAACGAACCGCTGGTGTTCGGGTTGTCATGCCAATGGCATTGCCCGGTAGCTACGTTCGGAACTGATAAGCGCTGAAAGCATCTAAGCGCGAAGCAGGCCTCGAGATGAGTTCTCACTAGACTTTTAAAGTCTCTGAAGGGCCGTTGAAGACTACAACGTTGATAGGCAGGATGTGGAAGTGGTGTGAGCCATTAAGCTAACCTGTACTAATTACCCGTGAGGCTTAACCATACAACGCCAAACGCGTTTTATGACAGCGTAACAGACAGAAGTTAGTATACTAAAGTAGATTTACGATTATCAGATTTCCAGATTTTATGTAGGGTGAACCGCAGCGCTTAATGCGAAATAAGTTCACCTTGCGCAAAGGACTCGTAAGCGCGATGCGCTTTGTCGAGAATCCTTTCCACGCATTTTGCTTGGTGACAATAGCGTTTTGGACCCACCTGACCCCATGCCGAACTCAGTAGTGAAACGAAACAGCGCCGATGATAGTGTGGCATTTGCCATGTGAAAGTAGGACATCGCCAGGCTCCTAATTAGAGAAACCCGATTCGAAAGAGTCGGGTTTTTTGTTGCCTGTAGAAAAATAAAATACCCAACCAAGACCCCTACGACCTATATCCTTGTAGGCATAATACCATATATGGACTCTCTCCGATTGCAAGACAGTAATTGATAGAATTTCAAAGTTCATTGCTGCCATATATTCGGCTTTTTTATGAGCGGATTTATCCGCTCTAGCCCTGATGGATATCCGCCCCTATCACCTTATCAATCTCGACGGCTTCTAACAGCCTTTGGTATTATCAGGTTTAAATAGGACGGCTATGAACCGTTTTCCGTCAATCTCAATCTTTGCAATTTTTGCTATTGAACTTTTGTCTTTTAATTGCGGTTAATGTTTTTATACAAATTTGTACCTCTCTTGTTTTACGGTCATCGCCCATGCCATTCGCGCCATTTTATACCATTCCGCTTAATTAAGTGGTCTATTTTGAGGCAATAAAACCGCGTTGATAACAAGGCAAAAATTTAGTTATTTAGTTGTTCTCGGCAATTGCTCCTGCATTGCTCTACCTCCTGCATCCATGCAGTCGTAAATCAGAAATTTTTAACGCAGGTAGCGACTGGTTTGATCACTCAAAATGATTAAGTATTTTTGCGGATTGGTATTATTCGCTAATGCAACCACTGCTTTATTAAATGGCAGCCGCTCCCGCAGGTTATTTGCCCATAAGCTTACCTTGTCAGCTTTACTCCCCGATTTGACTAACGCAGCTCTGGCACCATTAATCAGCTGAGTTCGCAAATAAGTATTTCCTCGTTTACTTATTCCCTTTAACTTGGGGTTATCGCCAGTCGTATGCTGTTTGGCAACTAGTCCCAGCCAAGCTGCCATATGACGCCCACTTTTAAAGGTTTTACCATCACCTATTGCACTATACAAAGCTGTTGCGATGATGGGACCTATTCCTGTCATTGTTTCTAATTTCTGGCACTGCTCTATCTGATGGCTTAAAGCTTTTATCTCGCTATCCAAATCCGTGATTAACTTATCTACCTCAATTAATTCATCATACAAACTGGCTATATATCGACGAGACAATGGCGTTAACATGTTACTCGCATCTTCTAAAATATCGGGGATAGACTTTCTCACTTGATTAACGCCTTGCGAGAGGCTAATACCATATTCGGCTAAGAGGCCTCTGGTTTGATTCACTAAGGCCGTTCTACATTTTATTCGCCGCTCTCTTATACGGTGCAACAGTTGAATGTCTTGTTGCTCTACACTTTTTATTGGCACAAATCGCATATTCACTCGTTGTGAAGCTTCAGCTATCGCTTCTGCATCATTGAAATCATTTTTATTTCCTTTTCGGTAAGGGACTACATATTGTGGAGCGATAACTTTCACTTCATGACCATAGTTTTGAATACTTTGTGCCCAGTAGTTTGATGAGCCACACGCTTCCATGACGACAATTGCGGGCTCTAAATTACAAAAATACTCTTTCATGTTAGTGCGTTTGAGCTTTTTCTTTTTGAGCACTTTTCCCGAGTTTGATAACCAAACTAAATGAAAAATGTTCTTGGCGATATCTAATCCAATTGTTATTTTATTCATGTGACTCTCTCTACTTTGTTTACGCTAAAACTTACCCTAAACTACTATGGCGCATTATGACGCCGTTGGGGAGTGGAGAGAGTCCATTCCATTAATCCGCAAAAATACTTAATCATTTTGAGTGATCAAACCAGTCGCTACCTGCGTTAAAAATTTCTGATTTACGACTGCATGGATGCAGGAGGTAGAGCAATGCAGGAGCAATTGCCGAGAACAACTAAATAACTAAATTTTTGCCTTGTTATCAACGCGGTTTTATTGCCTCAAAATAGACCACTTAATTAAGCGGAATGGCATAAGCGCAAGGTGAAGAGACGTAGGAGATGTATGGACTCCTCCCCTAAATAGGGTAAGTACGGTATAAAGAAATTGCAAAACCACTTTTACCAATAAGGAATCCATACATGTCAAAATTTAACTTAATTTGTATCGACTTGGCAAAAAATGTTTTTCAAGTCGGTCAATTTTTTCATCAAAAACTACAAAGTAATAAAGCGGTAAGCAGAAAAGAGCTACTGTCGATACTCACCACGTCTCCTCGTTGTAAAGTTGTCATGGAATCATGTGGCGGTGCTCATTATTGGGCACGCAAAGCGCGTAGTGTTGGTCATGAA
>NZ_JAJJZF010000053.1:0-2699 GCF_020966275.1 Pseudoalteromonas sp. MB41
GACGCTTGATTTTTTGTGCGGGGCTTTCTTTGGCTTTAGGTGATTTAGGCATAGTCATCTTAGGTGATTGAGTCCAATCCATCTTACCGTGTTTTCTCAACCAAGTAAGCACAGTTGAGCGACCTTGTATGCCATAAATTTTTTGGGCTTGTTTATAAGTCATATCGCCTTTTTCTACAGCGTCGACAACTTGTAATTTAAAGCCTAATGAATAATCTCGTTGTGTTCGTTTGATCGGTGTATTATTTGACTTGGTCATAATAAGTCCTAAATGTGTAAACACATTTCAGGACGAGACACATTTTTTAATAAAAAAGCCCCACTTTATTAAGTGAGGCTTTATGCTGCTCCGTTGCGTGTTAGCTTCCTGCTATCTGCATTTGTTCAATTAGCACTGAGCCCGTTTGAATCCCGCCACGACGCTCAATATCACCACCCAGTCCGACAACCGCTTTAAACATATCTTTAAGGTTGCCTGCGATTGTTATCTCGCTGACAGGGTATTGAATCTCGCCGTTTTCTACCCAAAAGCCCGCTGCGCCACGCGAGTAATCACCTGTTACCGTGTTGACCCCCTGCCCCATGAGTTCTGTGACTAATAAGCCGGTGCCCATGGTGTTTAACAGCGCTTTTAAATCAGCGTGCGTTTGCTCAACTAACCAGTTGTGGATCCCGCCCGCATGACCGGTTGGTGCCATTGATAATTTACGAGCCGCATAGCTTGCTAATAGGTAAGTTTGCAGCTCACCGCCTTGAATAATTTCACGGTCGACTGTTTTTAAGCCTTCCGCATCAAACGGTGATGAAGCAAGGCCTTTTAATAAATGCGGACGCTCAGAAATATTCACACAATCGCTGAACACTTTGGTGCCTAAACTATCGAGTAAAAAGCTCGATTTACGATAAAGTGCACCACCGCCAATCGCCGACACTAAATGGCCAAATAACGAGTTGGCAATATCTGCTCTAAAAATAACAGGCACTTTCATGGTACCGAGTTTTTGACTATTGAGTTTAGCGAGTGTTTCTGTAGCCGCTTCAAGACCCACTTTTGCAGCATCGTTTAAATCGTCTTTATGGCGAGCAACAGTGTATGCAGAGTCACGCTGCATTTGCTCACCTTCTTTGCCAATCACCATGGTGCTTATACTGTGGCGAGTACGCGGGTAACCAGCAATCATGCCATGGCTGTTACCATATACGCGAAGCCCTTGGTGAGACGAAAAGCTCGCACCATCAGAATTTACAATGCGCTCATCAGCATTCAATGCGGCCTGCTCTGCTTGATGACACAACTCAATACCTTGCTCTGGGCTGACATCCCACGGGTGATATAAATCTAAATCTTGTGGTGCAAATTCAAGTAGTTCTTTATCGGCAATACCGTTGAATGGATCGTCAGATGTAAACTTAGCAATATCAATTGCTTTTTCGACCACAGTACGTAACGTTTTTGGGTTTAAGTCGGCGGTTGATGCCGAGCCTTTATTATTACCCACATACACACTGATATCTAAGCCACCATCTTGGTTAAACTCTATTGTTTCAACTTCTCCCATTCGCGTGCTAACAGACAAACCTGACGTGCTCGACATTGCAGCTTCTGCAGCGGTTGCTCCAAGCTTTTTAGCATGCTCAAGAACTTCGCTTACGGCATCTTTCACTTGTGAAATATGTTGATAAATAGGATCTTTCATCTTCGGTGTCCTAGGCTATGATATTTTTTATAGTGTAGCGAATGCTAACACACTGCGAGACGTGCATCAGCTAATATTAATCATTAACTAAATGACGTATAATAGTGAATAGTTAAGTTTACCGGATGAGCATCCTTATGGCGAAGAAGAAAAAGCCTGCAATTGAAGAAGAAATTATTTACGTATCAAAAAGCGAATTAAAGCGTGAGGCAATGCAATATCACGATCTTGGCGCTGAAATCGCAGGGATGGCTAAAAAGCAACGCGACCGCTTACCATTAAACGACGAGCTTAAAGAAGCCCTCGTCGTTGCAGATAAAGTTAGCGATAAAAGCGATGCTTACCGTCGTAACTTAAACTATATTGCAAAAGTACTACGTACCACTGAAAACGTTGATGAAATTCAAGCCATGATTGACATCATGCTGAACAAGAATAACCAAGCTGACGTATTAATGAA
Organism: Pseudoalteromonas sp. MB41; assembly: GCF_020966275.1. Taxonomy (NCBI): domain Bacteria; kingdom Pseudomonadati; phylum Pseudomonadota; class Gammaproteobacteria; order Alteromonadales; family Pseudoalteromonadaceae; genus Pseudoalteromonas; species Pseudoalteromonas sp. MB41. The sequence continues at coordinate 2,158 of NZ_JAJJZF010000053.1, forward strand.
TAAAATAGAAAAGCTTCGTGATGACTTGATCAAGCAAGGTGATGACTTAATCAACCCGACTATTGAGCAGTATCCATCGCTTGAGCGTCAAAAAATGCGTCAACTAGTGCGTAATGCAACCAAGGAAGTTAAAGCCGAAAAACCGGCAAAGAGTTACAAAGAGTTATTCCAGTATCTAAAAGATGCGATTATGGTTTAAGTCTCTTTTGTCTCGTCCTAAAATACGTTGACGGTTTTAATTGAAGGCCAGTAGCTTTTGCTCTTGGTCTTTTTTATGCACTTGGTTTGGGGTTTCCATGCCTAAACTCAAATGCGGCCTCATTTCATTGTATATTACTATTGATTCTTCGACGAGTTCACGTAGCTCTTTCAGGTTTTGGCATTTATAGAGTAAGAATTCTTGCTTCAATATGCCATTAATGCGCTCCGCCAATGCATTTTGATAGCAATCATAGCCATCGGTCATCGATGGAGTAATGCCATTTTCATTAAGCTTTACTTGATATACCCGTGAGCAATACTGTAACCCTCTATCTGAATGG
>NZ_JAJJZF010000054.1:0-2247 GCF_020966275.1 Pseudoalteromonas sp. MB41
GTTACTAAACTATCAGAAATGGGAAGAAAGTCTGCACTTATTGCACTTTGAAGAAGTTGGTGACGAGGAAAAAGCAGCAATAACTCGACAAGTATCACCCGTTGCATGGCAGAATATTAATCTGAGCGGCACTTATCAGTTCGCTAGTAACCGCAAACTACCTGATTTACAGGAAATAACTAGGCCTATTGTTGAAAATGAAGTCTAAAATGAAAGGTAACCCAGCTCCACAAGCCATTAACGGCGAGGTTTGTAGCGATTTATGTTACTTTAGAGGGGAAAATCCCTAGAACCCCAGAATGGCCAGTAAATCATCCTGATGAGTGAACCCTTGTTTTTGTATCGGAAGTACATGAGTCAGACATTTCATGAACCCGGTTTCGCGCTCTACATACCGCAGTACATCCGCGATACCGACCGGTTGCATTCGCTTAAAAAAGGGATTGTTGACCAGAGATGTAGCGCTTTTGGTCGGCAGACGCCAGCGGGTACCGGTACGATTTTTCATGATCACATTTCGATTGTCTCCCTCATCAATATGGAGAGCAACGTCTTTGAGTGCACTTTCCAGCCGGTGTTGTTTCTCCTGTAACAATAACTCTGCGGGCTGTTTTAGTCTGTCCAGTGTTGATGAGGCCAGCAAGGTATCCTGCGATGTCTGGGGGATCAGGTCGTCTTCCAGTGCGCGGTATTTGGTAACATTTGGCAAATAAATGCGTCCATTCAGTCGTGAGGTTAACTGCCGGTAGAGCAGCCATTCGTAACGTTGCGGGTTAACGTTATCCTGTTTAACCAACCATGGGAGGTGCTTTTTCGGGATGAGCGACGTATCCATCGTCTTCAGTGGTCCACCGAATGCGATTTCCGTCTGCATCTGTTGAAGTTGGGCGACGACGGCTTCTGAGCCTTTACCGGCCTCACATTCAAGGCACAAGAACACCTGCCTTAACAGTTGCTCCAGGAGATTGCATTGTTCATCGTAATGTTGCCACTGGTACTCTTCCACGGTCCGTTTCTGTTTTTTCAGGTAAAGGCAGAGGGTCTGGATATCCCTGTCATTCATGACCTTCAATGCCTGTTGTCTGACTACTGAGAAGGGTTGATTATCATCAATGTTCTCATCCACAAACAGATGCAGTAACTCTGCCGCTTTCGTGACATTGTCCGCGGCTGACTGCCAGGACAGGAACACTGCTTGTTGTGCAAAGGTGTTGGCAGCTTCTTGTTGCTTGCGGATATGGTAAATGAACCCATCAGTTAACCGTTCCAGTGCCAGTTGTATCCGCTCTGTCAGGTGACATAGCAACCATAGATGCTGCTGTGCGCGTTTGAATCGTTTGAGTTTACTACCGTAATAGTTGATGAGCTCACCGAAGTGTTGTCGATTTTTAAGAGACAGATTAAGCCCATCGATAACGCCATTGATTTGCGTGCGCCATGGCGCTAACTGATGATAAAGGGCAAGCTCTTTTTTAAGTTCAGGTACGGTCAGACTTTTTGCACCGCCTCTGAGCTGGTTCAGGCTTAGTCCGTCATCAATGGCTGTTATGCTGTCCAGAAAGACGTGAAGTTCAGGACTGGTGAGTTGATTAAGTTGGTGCGCCAGGTCTTTTCTGACCTGCTGCATCGCTCTGCTTATCAGTCTCTGGAGTACGGTGTACCTAGGGATAGCAATGCTGTGACTGGTTAGGAATTCAATAGCAGTATCAAAGAGGTAACGCGGCTCCAGCCAGGCATTGCCCACCTGAACAAGGTGGTCGAAAAGAGAATTGAAGTGCTGACTTTCGTCCCATTTGTGATAACCAGCAAGGTCTAATACTTTTGCGTAGAGTCGATCTTTTTGTTTTTGTGAGGGAGTGAATGGTCTGAGCCCCTTGCCGCCAAGCAGCTCTTTACTGATGAACATTAAATCCTTAGAAACCTGCGAGTAAGCGATATCTAGGATGACGGGCTTTGATTTGAAGTATCCCAAAATCGCGACAAAGTAACATCTATGAACTCTGAGACGAATTGACCGAAAAACTGCCAATTCCGCATCGTTCAGAGAAAAGTACAGACGTTGTTCTTCGATTGAAAAAATGGGTGGGGAATAAAGATTTGCCTGTTCTGCTCTCGTGAGAATAGTAATTTCGTTTTTGATGGCCATATCAGGGCTGTTCCGTATTAAATGTACGATATTTACCTAATTTGCCACACTTATAAGTAGTAACCCACCTCCGCAGCCATTTATTGGTGTGGTCTACAGAG
>NZ_JAJJZF010000055.1:0-2181 GCF_020966275.1 Pseudoalteromonas sp. MB41
AGGGGCCAACGTTAGAACATCAAAACTACAAGGGTGGTATTTCAAGGACGGCTCCACAAAGACTAGCGTCTCTGCTTCAAAGCCTCCCACCTATCCTACACATGTAGGTTCAATGTTCAGTGCCAAGCTGTAGTAAAGGTTCACGGGGTCTTTCCGTCTAGCCGCGGGTACACAGCATCTTCACTGCGATTTCAATTTCACTGAGTCTCGGGTGGAGACAGCGTGGCCATGGTTACACCATTCGTGCAGGTCGGAACTTACCCGACAAGGAATTTCGCTACCTTAGGACCGTTATAGTTACGGCCGCCGTTTACCGGGGCTTCGATCAAGAGCTTCGTCCGAAAACTAACCCCATCAATTAACCTTCCGGCACCGGGCAGGTGTCACACCGTATACGTCATCTTGCGATTTTGCACAGTGCTGTGTTTTTAATAAACAGTCCCAGCCACCTGGTCACTGCGGCTCCAATCAGCTTAAAGAGCAAGTCTCATCACCAATCGGAGCGTACCTTCTCCCGAAGTTACGGTACGATTTTGCCTAGTTCCTTCACCCGAGTTCTCTCAAGCGCCTTAGTATTCTCTACCTGACCACCTGTGTCGGTTTGGGGTACGATTCGGTATAATCTGAAGCTTAGAGGCTTTTCCTGGAAGTATGGCATCAACAACTTCACACCCTTAGGTGCTCGTCTCGTGTCTCAGTCTTAAGAGTCCGGATTTTCCTAAACTCTCAACCTACTCACTTTCACATGGACAACCAACGCCATGCTTGCTTAGCCTGCTCCGTCCCCCCATCGCAATTATACCAAGTACGGGAATATTAACCCGTTTCCCATCGACTACGCCTTTCGGCCTCGCCTTAGGGGTCGACTTACCCTACCCTGATTAACATGGGATAGGAACCCTTGGTCTTCCGGCGTGCGGGTTTTTCACCCGCATTATCGTTACTCATGTCAGCATTCGCACTTCTGATACCTCCAGCATGCCTCCCGGCACACCTTCAACGGCTTACAGAACGCTCCCCTACCACTCAAAATAAATTTTGAATCCGCAGCTTCGGTGCATAGTTTAGCCCCGTTACATCTTCCGCGCAGACCGACTCGACCAGTGAGCTATTACGCTTTCTTTAAAGGGTGGCTGCTTCTAAGCCAACCTCCTGGCTGTCTGGGCCTTTCCACATCGTTTCCCACTTAACTATGACTTTGGGACCTTAGCTGGCGGTCTGGGTTGTTTCCCTCTTCACGACGGACGTTAGCACCCGCCGTGTGTCTCCCGGATAGTACTTTACGGTATTCGGAGTTTGCAAAGGGTTGGTAAGTCGGGATGACCCCCTAGCCTTAACAGTGCTCTACCCCCGTAAGTATTCGTCCGAGGCTCTACCTAAATAGATTTCGGGGAGAACCAGCTATCTCCCGGTTTGATTAGCCTTTCACTCCTAGCCACAGGTCATCCCCTAACTTTTCAACGTTAGTGGGTTCGGTCCTCCAGTTGATGTTACTCAACCTTCAACCTGCCCATGGCTAGATCACCGGGTTTCGGGTCTATACCTTGCAACTCAACGCCCAGTTAAGACTCGGTTTCCCTACGGCTACCCTAATCGGTTAACCTCGCTACAAAATATAAGTCGCTGACCCATTATACAAAAGGTACGCAGTCACCCAACAAGTGGGCTCCTACTGCTTGTACGTACACGGTTTCAGGTTCTATTTCACTCCCCTCACAGGGGTTCTTTTCGCCTTTCCCTCACGGTACTGGTTCACTATCGGTCAGTTGGGAGTATTTAGCCTTAGATGATGGTCCACCTATATTCAGTCAAAGTTTCACGTGCTCCGACCTACTCGATTTCACTTAAGATGCATTTTCGTGTACGGGACTATCACCCTGTATCGTCATACTTTCCAGAATGTTCCACTAACACATAATAAGCTTAAGGGCTGGTCCGGTTTCGCTCGCCGCTACTTCCGGAATCTCGGTTGATTTCTGTTCCTACGGGTACTTAGATGTTTCAGTTCTCCGCGTTCGCCTCTTACACCTATGTATTCAGTGTAAGATACCTGCAAGCAGGTGGGTTTCCCCATTCGGAAATCCTAGTCTCAAGTGCTTTTTACTAGCTTGACTAGGCTTATCGCAAGTTAATACGTCCTTCATCGCCTCCAACTGCCAAGGCATCCACCGTGTACGCTTA
>NZ_JAJJZF010000056.1:0-1994 GCF_020966275.1 Pseudoalteromonas sp. MB41
GCATGGCTCGTTACGATGCCGCAATGAAGGGGCTGAAAGTGCGTAAGAACGCCGTTCTGATGCACGAAGCCATTGTGACGGCCTCACCTGAGAAAATGGCTGAAATGACGCCACAGGAGCGCACAGCGTATTTTCGTGATGCAGCTCGCTGGCTGGTTGAGTTGCATGGCGGTGATATGGACAACCTGATCTCGATGTCCATCCACAATGACGAGTCGAACCCTCACGCCCATATTTTGCTGATCCCCAAGGTGGACAACAAGTTAAACAGCCGTTCTATCATCGGTGGCCACCGTGGGCGCTTGAGTGAACTGCAAACTGAGTTCTACGACCAGGTTGCAAGCAAGCATGGTTTAACCAGGGGCAAGAAAAACAGTCGGGCAACCCATCGGCATTACTCGGACATGAAATCGCTTCAGGGGCGCGTACAGGAGCTTACAGAGGAAATTGAAAAATTGACCAATGAGCGAGATAAAACGCTTGAGCAGTATTGCGATCTGGATCGTGAGTTGATCAGGGTCAGAAATGAGCTGGAGCGAGCTAAAACGCTAGGTTTGGATGAGTTACGGGGCGTGGTTAATGAACTTGAACAGAGCCTTTCCCGTTCGCCTATGCGTCCCAGATAAAAAAAACTAATGATTCTTCGGGGGAAAATCAGCTAACATAACCCCCAGAAATGACAAAACCGACTCTGCAAAGTCGGTTTAGTCGGGTGTTCAATACACAAGCCGGTGATTGAGTTTTTATCATAGCATAAAAACCCTGCTAGAAATCAACTCAATCACACAGAATTTTGCACCCTACACCTGATTTGGACTCAAGATGCTTTGGATCAGGCGACGTATTTCTAAGCTGGCGATCAAGGGATTCCATGAGCCAGCAAGTGAACCCAGCACTGATGAATGTTGTAATAGTCACCCCGTTCCAGCGGCCTAGACGGGGGGTAGAGCGAATGTTAATAGTCAGTGTTGCCAACGCTTTGGAGGACGGTTTTAAACCGCTAAAGTTGGGCGTAGGGGCTGCCGGAAAGGGGGAGAAATCCTGTACCGCATCAGCGCGAAATGAACCTGATACTGACCCATTTTTTATGGTGTGCTCGGTAGGGGTTCCGCGTAGCGGAAAGGCGCAAGAGCGCGCCTGCCGCGCCACCTTTTTCAGCCCGTTAGGGCAGGGCGGTTTCTCGGGTTAACTCGGTGATCGGGTATCAATAACCGAATAAAAAACAATCAAAAAAAATCCTGTTATTTGGGGAGTGAGTCTGGGTGATTAGTGTTGAGTTGTTGTGTGTAAAATCTCTGATTTTTCCACATCAAATCAATACGGTTTGCGTAGCAAAAATCCCCAGCACTTGAGCGACCTCCCTTGCGCAGCAAGCCCACAGCGTAGCTACATTTGAACAGGGAATGCGGAGCGTTACTCTGGGCACAATGTGGAGTGGGTGCACATTTTTCAAATGTGTTCGGAAAATGTCTATAGACATTTCCGTTCGTCTCCACATTTTATGATAAAATCCGTATTTAACGGACGGATTAACTGCAATGGATAAAGCAATCTTTCGGATCGCCAAGATCAACAACAAACGGGGCGCTCGTGCTGCACTGGCACACAATCTGCGGCTCGACAACACGCCAAACATCAACACCGAACTGTCACACCTCAACAGCAACGTAAAGGGCATGCAAACGATGGATGAGTGCATGGCTCGTTACGATGCCGCAATGAAGGGGCTGAAAGTGCGTAAGAACGCCGTTCTGATGCACGAAGCCATTGTGACGGCCTCACCTGAGAAAATGGCTGAAATGACGCCACAGGAGCGCACAGCGTATTTTCGTGATGCAGCTCGCTGGCTGGTTGAGTTGCATGGCGGTGATATGGACAACCTGATCTCGATGTCCATCCACAATGACGAGTCGAACCCTCACGCCCATATTTTGCTGATCCCCAAGGTGGACAACAAGTTAAACAGCCGTTCTATCATCGGTGGCCACCGTGGG
>NZ_JAJJZF010000057.1:0-1726 GCF_020966275.1 Pseudoalteromonas sp. MB41
ATTAGTTTGACCTCATGACCAAATTGTTTGCATTTCCTTGCTAGCCAGTGAGCACCACAACAAGCCTCCATCGCAATGGTTGTTGATTCTTGGACAGATAGAAAATCGACTAACTTTGCTCTGGAATATTTATGACGAAAGACTTCACGGCCAGCATAATCGTGACCAATTAAATGAAAAGTTGATTTACCTAAATCAATACCTATGACTTTTGCAAATGACATGATGGTTTCCTCCTGTAATAGCCAACTCTATGAGTTTAGCTAATGGGTGGAGCGTACCATCTAATTAACGAGTTACAGATAATGACGATGAGGATCGTATTATCGTGTCTTCATATAAATTAGTACGAACCACAAATTATCTAGCATTGCTTCAAGATGAATAGAAGCCAAAAAGCCGACTTAATGTCGGCTTTTTGGCTGGGTGGTTTAAGGCTTAGCTTTCTACTTCTTCCCAATGGTTTTCGATTTCTTCTAGGCGAATTACTTTTGCAGCTTCCTCAGCTTCAGTATCCGACAGTAAATCAAGAAAATAACTTACGGGATTATTTTTCTCTTGGCTTTCCATATACAAAGCTCTTAAAGCCGCATCTGTAGTACGTGGGATTTTTGTTTGACCTTTCTCATAACGTGCAATTGTCTGTTCATCTACACCAAAACGTGTCGCAAGCATTTTTTGAGAAACATTCATTTCAATACGTAAAAATTTAAATTCCTCATACACAAGAGGTCTGTTGCTGTCTACAACAGCCTGTGCTATTGCGCTATGAAGTCCGTTCATATCATCAATACTTGTATATTCTTCACCATCGATTTCTTCAACGGTAACACCATTTTTTAGATACACGTTTGATAAACCGCTTTCAGTATAATGGTACATATCAACCTCTTAATCTATCCATACAGTTACTAGAACTGACATAGGACTGTCATGATGATTCTTAAGTGCAACAGTCAACTCAATAACTTTGCCCGCTGCTAAACCTTTCAAGTTAAATTTCCAATCTCCAGAGGCCTCAGGGTATGGACCCTCTCTGAACACCGAATGTTTACTCTTAAGTAGAGTAATAATTTGTGCTGAAGTAACCCCTCGTTCATGCATGCGTTGTTTAACATGCTTGCTCCATCGAATCCTGTGGGTATAATTCTCTGCCAGATCATTCATTATTTTTCTGGCTGTTCCCTCTGTAAGAGGAAATTCTTTAACGCCTTGTGGATTATTTTCAACCATGAACCACCTATCAATCTGACACCTGTCATTTTGATAGGAAGGCAACGTATTGTCAACTATTACTTGAAAAAACTCTAAACGAACTTACTATCGCCGTATGCCAAAAACAACCCACTCCCGCCTTCAGCAGAAGAGTGAGCTTCATTCCTAACTCGTCTTGGGGCAGAAACGAGTTACGCTTGAAGGTTAGCTATTGGCCCAGACTGTGTGAAAACTCTGATCACCTTTTGGTCTAAGTATGTTCTGCTTATGATCTATTAATCTATACATTTAGTTCACTTAATATACTGATATTTATATAATTAGACTATTGATTCAGTTGAGGGTTGAGGCAGTATGTCAAAGTTTATAAGCGGTGAAAGTCGTGACCAATCAACGTTATTTCCAGAATCGTTGGAAGACTACGTCAGTGAAGATAATACGGTCAGAGTGATTGATGTTTTCATTGAGGAACTAAATCTAGCTGAATTGGAGTTTAAAGGGTTAACTTTAA